>MWYU01000706.1 GCA_002050375.1 Chitinophagales bacterium 62-2 | reverse complement strand
ATGCTATTGCACAAATAGCAAAAATTCGTGCTGAAAAAGCAAAGCTTATTGGGTTTTCAAGTTATGCTGAATGGAAGCTGCAGGACCAAATGGCTAAAACACCGGCAGCGGTAGAGCAGTTTTTTGCAAAGCTGGTTCCATCGACCACCGTGAAAGCAAAAGCAGAAGCTGCAGACATACAGGCTTTGATCGATAAGCAAAACGGCGGTTTTAAATTAGAGCCGTGGGACTGGAATTATTATGCCGAGCAGGTGCGCAAAGAAAAATATGACCTCGATGATAACCAGATAAAACCATATTTCGAATTAAACAACGTGTTGGAGAACGGCGTGTTTTATGCCGCTAATCAATTGTATGGTCTAACCTTTAAGGAGCGTCATGATCTTCCTGTTTACCAGGAAGATGTAAGGGTGTTTACGGTGTATGACCACGACGGTTCAACCATCGGTTTGTTTTATTGCGATTACTATAAACGTGATAATAAATCAGGTGGTGCATGGATGAGCAATATGGTTGGTCAATCAAAGTTGTTAGGTACAAAGCCTGTAATTTACAACGTATGCAACTTCACTAAACCTGCAGCAGGACAGCCTGCTTTAATTAGCTTCAGCGATGTAACAACTATGTTTCATGAATTTGGTCATGCGCTGCATGGCTTGTTTGCCAGTCAAAAATATCCAACCCTTTCAGGAACTAATGTAGCACGCGACTTCGTAGAATTCCCATCACAAATTAATGAGCACTGGGCGCTTGATCCAAAAGTGCTGAAGAATTATGCATTTCATTATCAAACAAAAGAGCCAATGCCACAAGCTTTGGTGGATAAAATAAAAAGAGCAGGAACATTTAACCAGGGCTATAAATTAACTGAGGCTTTAGCTTCTTCTGCACTCGATATGCAATGGCATACGCTTTTGCCAACCGAACCGTTAAAGGATGTTGACAAGTTTGAAAAAGAGGCGTTGGTTAAGACACATCTCAATCTGTCAGAAGTACCACCCCGTTATCGCTCCAGTTACTTTTTACATATTTGGGCTAACGGTTATGCAGCAGGTTACTATGCCTATCAATGGACAGAAATGCTTGAAGAGGATGCTTATTCCTGGTTCGAGGAAAACGGGGGTTTGACCAGGGCGAACGGTCAGCGTTTTCGCGATATGATTCTCTCTCGTGGAAACCCCGGTGATTACGGTAAATTGTTTCGTGATTTCAGAGGTCATGATCCCACCATAGCACCTATGCAGAAAAGTAGGGGACTAGTTTCGGCAGAGTAACTTATTTCATTGAAGCTTGAGTGTTGAAGATTGAATATTATAGAAGTAGAAACTCTAAATTATACAACAATCAACTTCCAAAGCTAAATTTTGAATGTAAAACGCTGAGGTAAATAACATCGATCTTAAAGTGGTGGGTATATAGATTTCGGTTGTTGGCTTTTGCGAACCGTATGTACTATTTCAAGCCAACCTGCGAAGGAGCAAAGACGCAAAGTTCTTTTCCTGGCAACTTTGCGTAAGTTTTTTCCTGGCGTCTTAGCGTGAAAAATTCCTTAACTAAATAACCTTCACCCTAAAGGTGCATTGTATAAAAACTAACTTCCCCGCCAATGAATCTTTAAGAAATTATCTCATTACAAACGATAAACTTATAGTAATTCTTTACCGGCTGGATGTTAGTGAAGCTCAGGTGCATAAGTTGCTTAACAGGCAGCCCGGTAACCTTGCTTCTGATTTTATTGCAAAACTTATTATTGAAAGGCAGCAGAAAAAATTGCAGATGAAAACCTCTTTTAAAAAGGATGCACATATCCCGGAAGACGAGAAGTGGTAGTATTGATAAGAATTGTTAACCACACAGAAAAACAAGAGTTAATCACTAAGAACACGAAAGTATACTTTGCGCACTTTGTGTTTCTTCCTTGGTGGCCTTAGCGGTAAAATACCATCGCTTATACTGGTTGTTGGTATCCTGTAAGCGAGCCGAAGATTTACTTATTCTCCATCACCTTCTTCCACAGTTCAGGTATTCGTCTTACCCAAATCAATTCGCGCTTCTTTATAGAAGCATCATCAGCAGGGCTTCCCCAATAAATTTTACCTTCTTCCAAATCGTGACCAACACCACTTTGGGCTAATACTGTTACGTTATTATTTATAGTAAGTGTTTTACTTACACCAACCTGGCCCCAAAGCGTTACACCATTTTTTAAAGTAGTTCCACCGGCAATAGCTACCTGCGCAGCAAACAAACAATTCTTTCCTATTACCACATCATGACCTATGTGTACCATGTTGTCCATTTTTGTTCCTGCGCCAATTCGTGTATCAGCAGTTACACCTCGATCTATGGTACAGCCTGCGCCAATCTCTACATCGTCTTCAATCACTACCTCTCCGCAGCTTACCATTTTTTTATACCACACATCGCGGTTCTTTTTAGTATTGTAATAAAAAGCATCGCTGCCAATTGTAGTTCCCGATTGTATAATCACATTGTTTCCTATCCGAGTATAATCAAGCAACGAAACATTAGGATGAATGATACAATTATTACCTATGGTTACTTGATGGCCAATAAAAACACCCGGCATAATCACCGTTCCTTCACCAATTTTTACAGTATCACTAACTAGTTTAGTTGCTGCTGTAAATGGCCTGAAGTGATTAACAATTTTCAGGTAAGCTTCAAAAGGATCAGACACAACAAGAAGCGACTTTCCTTTGGGAATTGCAACATCTCTGGTGTTGATAATAATAAAAGAAGCATTGCTGTTAATGCACTTATTATAATACTTTGGATGATCAACAAAACAAAGATCCCCTGTTTCAACACGATGTATTTCATTTATACCTGTTGCTTCGCCTGACTCATTACCAAACAGTTCTGCATCAATTAAAGATGATATCCAATGAAGACTTACAGGGGAAGGAAACTTCATATAAAAATGTTTAAGGCAAAGGTAGCATTAGACGCTGCTTGTTTTATTTGTTGATTTTAATATTTGAACTTAAGCAAATAAAAAGGAAGTGTACTTGTGTAGTTATATACTTACATCTTTATTCCACTTACTGCTACTGTTATAAAGTAAGTTATACAAATAATAAAGAGAAGTTTATTATGTTGATTGCTTGTAGTTGAGATAGAACTTAGTTAGAGTTGTTGTAAAAGTCTACATCTTCTTAAAAATATTTTTTAATTAAACCGATAAGTAATTGCTCCTATAAAATGTAAAGGCTTATAGAAACAGGACTTAGAAAATAAATACCGGCAATAAACAAAAAAAAGCTGAAGCTCTTTGTTGACAAGGCTTTCAGTAGGTTAGTGTGCATGGTAGGAGATACAACCTGCAGTAACTTTTTGCATCCTTATCTTATTAATTGGATGTTACATCACTTCATGAGCATCTCTTATTAACACCATTAAAATAAAATTGTGTATAAAATAGTTTGATAATTTTTTTGTGTTAGAAAAAAGTATTTTTAATATTGTGTAGGGAAATTTATTTCCTGGTACTTACTAACCCATCATTATACGAAGCCCGGTTTACTACCGGGCTTTTTTATTGTATATGCAACACTACTTTCTTGTCTATAAACCGTTCAATGTCTTATCACAATTTACTTCCAGCCTGGCGAAGCAAACACTTGCCAATTTCTTTTTTGTTCCTAAAGATGTATATCCCGTTGGCCGGCTTGATTATGATAGTGAAGGTCTTCTTATACTAACTAATGATCCTGCTCTTAACCATCAATTACTAAACCCAAATAATAAACACGAAAGAGAATATTGGGTGCAGGTAGAAGGAATGATAACACAACAGGCCTTAATAGATATGGAAAAAGGATTGGTGATTTCTATAGATGGAAAGCCATATAAAACTATACCTGCTAAAGCAAAACATTTTGCAAATGATCCTGCTGTGCCTGAAAGAAATCCGCCTGTTCGTTTTAGAAAAAGTGTTCCTACTACCTGGATAAGCCTGACGTTGACAGAAGGAAAAAACAGGCAGGTAAGAAGGATGACTGCAAGAATTGGTTTTCCTACATTACGATTGATAAGATGTCGGATTGGAAAAATAACATTAAAAGATTTGCTGCCGGGTGAGATGAAAGAACTTACAAAAACAGAAATTTATAAGAATTTATTTACGTAATAAATATGACATACGAGGTTAGAAAAAATAGTTATGTAATTAGCGATAATGCTTCGTTACTTAACATTAATTTCATTCATAATTTTTGTACACACGAAAGTTATTGGGCTAAAATATACCGGGTGATATTGTTGAAAGATCAATGAAAAACTCGTTATGCTTTGGTATATACAATACGAGCGAACAAATTGGATTTGCAAGGGTAGTAACAGATAAAGCAACCTTTGCTTACCTCGCCTACGTTTTTATTATAGCTGCTAATAGAGGTAATGGGTTTATACAAATGGCTTTTAGAAACGGTACATGCGCACCCCGAATTGCAAACATTAAGAAGCTGGATGTTGGGACCACGTGATGCACATGAGATCTATAAAAAATTTGGTTGGACACATTTACCTTAACCGGAAAGATTCATGCAGAAGCATAATCCAAATGCTTATAAGCCAAAGTGGAAATCGTTACAGTTTTTGTGCAGATAAAGGGTAACCAATTAACTTTAGCAACAAGAGTACTATAAAATAAAAACAGCCCCTGCAGTTACAAGGGCTGTTTTATTTATAGTACGTTCTTTATTACACAATCTCCCAAACTTCGCGGCCACGCAGTAATTTATCCAAATCTCCTGCACCTTTCTTACCGATCGTTTCCTGTATCTGCATTTCCATTATATCTTCATAGCAAGTTCTTTCTGTCTCATAAAACACACCAAAAGGTCTTGGAAAATGACCGCCGGATTTTTGAGGATCATCAAACATTCTTACTAACATCTGCGCCTTATAAAAATCAGTCTCATCATGTATCCAAAGATCGTCGGCAGTAACTCCTCCGCCTAATTCAACAATAATAGGCCGCATGCCTTCAATCTTAATTCCTTTGTTTTGCAGGGTACCGAAAATTAAAGGCTTACCATGTTCAAGAAATAAAGCCTCTTCTGCTTTAGTTGTTTTCTCCGTAAAGATCTCAAAAGCTCCATCGTTGAAGATGTTGCAGTTCTGGTATATCTCTAAAAATGAAGCCCCTTTGTGTTGGTAGCTTCGGGTAAGCATTGCCTGCAAATGTTTAGGATCACGATCCATGCTGCGGGCAATAAAAGTAGCATCGGCGCCTAAAGCAAGTGCCAGCGGATTAAAGGGATGATCTATGCTTCCGTAAGGAGTGCTCTTGGTAACTTTTTGCTTTTCGCTGGTAGGCGAGTATTGCCCTTTTGTTAAGCCATAGATCTGGTTGTTGAACATTAAAAGATTTACATCAAAATTTCTCCTTAACATATGCATGGTATGATTACCGCCAATGCTAAGACTATCACCATCACCGCTAACTATCCAAACACTTAATTCGGGCCGGCTTGCTTTTAATCCGCTTGCAATGGCAGTAGCACGGCCATGAATGCTATGCATACCATAAGTGTTCATGTAATAAGGAAAGCGGCTGCTGCACCCAATGCCGCTTATTATTACAATGTTTTCTTTTGGCACTCCAATACCGGGCATTATCTTTTGAACCTGGGCTAAAATAGAATAATCGCCACAACCGGGGCACCATCTTACTTCCTGGTCGGTTGCGAAATCTTTTGCTGTTAAAGTGATCGGTTTAACTTCTGTTATTGTAGACATAAACGTTGAAGAAATTGAATAAGTAAATTTCGTAAAAATAAACTACATCGCCCTGCTTTTAAAATATTTTAGCTATTGGTTTAGTTTTAGAAGTTTAAGAGGTAAGCGAATACGAAATATTCCCATCTTTCTCATCTTTTAAAGCGATCCCTAATGGCAGCAGTTGCTTTCGTATGGCATCGGATGTTACATAATCTTTTTTTGCCTTTGCCTGTTTGCGAAGTTCAATCAATACTTGTATTACGCCCTCCAGTTTGCTGTAATCACCCTGAAGCTCACTTTTTAGTCCAAAAATATCCTCTACAAAAGTTTTCATTTTTTGCTGCAACAAAGTAAATGTTGAGCTGGTAAGAGCACCAGCAGTTATATGTTTGTCTTTTATTGAATTAATTACCGGCACCAGTTCAAACATACTGGCAAGCACTTTGGCTGTGTTAAAATCGTCGTTCATAAATGTGTCAAACTCTGCAAGCAGCTTTTGAACCTTATCATCGAGTTCCCGGTCTAAATTCTCTTCGTTAAAAGCGGTATCTGTAACCCGGAACTTCTGTAATGCTTCATAAGCTTCCCATAAGCGTTTTAATCCTTTTTCGGCAGATTGCAAGGCTTCATTACCGAAATCGAGCGTACTGCGGTAATGGCTTTGAAGAATAAAAAACCTGATAGTCATCGGGCTGTAGGGCTGCTCCAAAATAGGATGACTGCCACTAAACATTTCGCTTAGCCTTATCACATTATTGTAGCTCTTGCCCATCTTTCTTCCGTTAATAGTTATCATGTTATTATGCAGCCAGTAACGGGCCATCCTCTTATGATTGCATACGGCACTTTGAGCAATCTCGCACTCATGATGAGGAAACACAAGGTCCATTCCTCCTCCATGAATATCAAATTCTTCGCCCAAATATTTCGTACTCATAGCAGAGCACTCAATATGCCAACCGGGGAAACCTTCGCCCCATGGACTCTTCCAACGCATGATATGTTCGGGTGGAGCATTTTTCCATAAAGCGAAATCCGATTTATTCTTCTTCTCCTCCTGGTTATCAAGTTCGCGTGTTGTATCTAACTGGTCGTCCAACACCCTTCCGCTCAACAATCCATAGGGCATTCCTTTTTTTGCAAAATCAGTATTGTACTTTTCAACATCAAAATAAACGCTGCCGTTGGCAACATAAGCATAACCATCTTCAATTATCTTTTCAATCATTACTATTTGCTCAACAATATGCCCTGTGGCTGTGGGCTCTATACTTGGCGCTATGGTATTAAATTGCTCCATTGCCCAATGAAAAAGGTTCGTGTACTTCTGAACCAGCTCCATAGGCTCGAGCTTTTCTATAACTGCTTTTTTGCTGATCTTATCTTCTGCTTCGCGTCCTTCTTCTTCAAAATGACCCGCATCAGTTATATTTCTTACGTACCTGATTTTATAGCCAAGATATTGGAGATAGCGATAAACAACATCGAAAGTAATGTAAGGACGTGCATGGCCTAAGTGGCTTTCGCCGCTAACTGTCGGTCCGCAAACATACATTCCTACATAACCAGGTACAAGTGAGGTAAATATTTCTTTTTGACGGGTTAACGAATTATAAACTTTGAGTGAGGACATTGTAATAATTGATTTCGGAATAAAAAACTAAAGGCCAAAGATAATGGGGATGCTTAGCAGCAACGGCAACAAAAACAAATATCGTTAAAGCAGGCGGGCATGTTACGAAGATAATATTTGCAATGTTATAAAAATAAGAATTTCGAAAGACGCCCGTGTTATCCCTATCCTATTTAATACTAATGTCGGCAACGAGCATCAGGTGGTCGCTCAGGTCTTCATCTACCATATCAAACTGGTGGATAAAGAATTGTGGATCGGGTAAGATATAATCGATACGCAAAGTGGGTGCGATAGCAAGATAAGTTCTTCCTATGCCGAGCGACGTAGCTAAAAAAGCATCCTGCCAGTCTTTCTTAATATGGAGGTAGGCGAAGTTATTTGGCACATCATTAAAGTCTCCGCATATAACCGAAGGATAAGGAGACCTATCTAAGGCATCTCTTACAATGCGCGCCTGTTCACCACGGCGCGTAAAAGCAAGTTTCATTTTTTGAAAGATATCTTTAGAGGCGGGAAGCGCATTTTCTTTTGTATTCCTGATTTGTTCCAGGCTTTCATAATCATCTTTATTGAATTTAAAAGACTGGAGATGCGTTGTAAATACTCTGACAATTTTGGTGGGAGTTTGTACATCAGCATAAATAAGGCTTTCTCCTAAGTTGCCTGGGAACTGCACTTTTCCCGAATCAACAATTTGGTATTTTGAAAATATAATACTGCCCGATTGGTACCCCTGCTTACTTCGTTTAAAATCTTTAGAAAAATAATAGTAAGGCAATTTGGTGATGAAACGGGAGATGTTATTTTGAATATCAGAATTATTAAATTCCTGCAGACAAACAATATCGGGGTTACGTATTAAAATGGTTTCAGGAATGGTAGCGCGGTCTACCCTTTTTTTATCGGCCTTACTACTCAGGCCCTGTAAACTTCTAACGTTCCAATCCACTATCCGTAAATACCGGCTATCTTTTTTCTCAGTAAACGTTTGAAACTTATGTACCGCAAACAATACACTTAATTGTTTGATACCGATAATTAAAGTGATGATGGGAAATAAAGAAATGACCGGCTTAATAACCCACCAAAATATAATTGAAAACACCAAAAGCAAAGCCAGGTAAGGGAATGCAAGTCCTAAAAAACCCATAAACCACCAGGTAGAAGGATTTAAAAAAGGTACCAGGCAGGCAATAAGAAAAAGGCCTGCAACTATCGCATTTAATGTTATTAAAAATTTCTTGAAAAATCTTCCGAATTTTCCCGTTGCCATGCTGTAAATATAAAAGATTTAAACTCTTAAATAAATATCAGTCAGCCCAATTGATGTCTGCTACAAGAGGAAAGTGATCGGATGCATAAAGAACCGGAGAAGTGAATTGTAAAAATTTAATAGAGTGATCTGCAAGTATATAATCTATCCTCAGGGTTTTTGAAAGCCCGTGATAAGTATGACCTAAACCGAAACCTTTTTTTATAAAAGCGTCCTGCTTATTTCCTTTGATTGTATGATAAACGTAACTGCTGGGAACAGAATTAAAATCGCCGGTTACAATTGCAGGATAAGGGCTTTCGAACATAGTGCTTTTAACAAGATCAGCCTGATTTGCATGTATCCTGTCATAATATTTTATCGTGTGAAATATTTTTTTACTATAGCGATAAGCACTGTCGTAACGTTCTCTTCCCTTTTCTGCGTGCAGACCAGTGTGCGGCAGGATATTCATTGAAATAAGGTGAGTAGTATAAAGACGGATCTTCTTATTTGCCAAAAGAACATCTGCAAAAATTATGGATTCAGGTTCAGCAATATTTTCATAAATTATTTTTCCGGTATCTATAAAAGGAATTTTTGAGAAGATAGCTGAGCCTTTTATACTCCCGCCATAAGATACTGAGTCTACGAAATCATTTGAGATAAAAGCATACTTATAACCTAACGAATCTCTTATGTCATCAACATTTGAAAAATATTCCTGCCTGCTAAAAAAGTCAGTATAATCCTGCAAAAGAATAATATCTGCATTGGCGTATCTTATAAAATTAATGATCCCGGTTCTTAAAGTATCACCAGCCCAACGACTATTATCATTAAAATATCTTACGTTCCAGCTTAAAATTCTAAGAGCTGTTGTATCTCTTTTGTAGTTGAACTTTTGCGGTGCATTGATCGCTAATGTAGAGGTAAGATTTTTATACCCGAACAAAAACAGAATTAATAATACAAGAGCTATTTTCCATCTCACAAAAATCCAAAGAAGAATTAATACGATCAATCCGATAACTAATATCGGATAGCCGAGGGCAACAAAACTAATAGGCCAAAACCTGACGGGACTAATGTACGGAGTTAAACAGCTAAGAAGGTAGATGAAGGCAGTTATAAGAGTAATAAGCACAAGTAAGAACCCAAAAAGCTTCTTCATGCTTACAATTCTTCGCGGCTGGCTTTCTTCAGGAATTCCTTTTCGTCCTCGCTTAAGGAGTTGTAACCTTTCTGGTGTATCTTATCAAGCAAATCATCAACTTTTTGCTGCGTTATATGAGGTGTTTTTTCGAACGGCTTTTGTGTGGATTTATAATATAGCTGCTGTTTCTGCGGTTTCTGCACGTGTTTCTTTTGGGGATTAAAAAGATCATCAGCCCAGGTAACAAGATTATTCATCCATTGTCCCCAATCGTTCCCTTTACTTAACTGCCATACAAAACCATAACCTGTTAACCCTCCCGCAACTAATGCTGCAGCTTGTCCCGGATTTTCCATGCCCACTGTGCCAAGACTTATTAGCACAAACACTGCGGTAAGCACCCACAAAGGAATGCCGCCATTAATTAACGGAAATATTTTGTAATTAGGCGACAGAGAAGTGGCAGCTACTGCAATAGCCATAAGAGAAGGACCTGCACCAAGCAAAGGCTCATAACTATCAATATTATTTTGGAATGAAGGAACTAAGTTGATAGTTAAAAGAAACGCAACAGAGCCGGCTAAACCCCCATATAAATAAACAGGGATTAATTTTTTATTACCTGACAAATCCTGAAGAATATATCCAAAACTCCATAACCATAATAAACTGCTGAACAGATGAAGAACTTTACTATGGGTAAACATATACAACAGTAACGTCCAGGGGCGGGTGGCAAAAACCTGGGGTTGTGAAGGCACAACAGCCCATGTTAATACCTGGTCGTTAAAAGTAGTTTCCGTACTATTATTAAAAAGGTAAATAACCTTAACAAAATTTAACAGTACAAAAATAATAGCATTAAAAATTATTAAAAGGGTAAGCGAATTGCCGTCCTGACCCAGCAACATTCTTTTCCGGCTGTTTTGTTCCAACACACTCATTTATCAATTTTTTATCCTGGTTAATAAAAGTTTCTTCGGTTTTTTTTGTTCCAAGTTATCACTAATAAAAAGCCTACTATGCCTCCCCCTATATGTGCCCAGCGCGCCACATTATCTCCTGCACTGTTCTGTATGGCTGAAAATAATTCTATTCCAAAATAAGCCAGCCCCATCCACTTTGCCTTAACAGGTACAAAGAAATACAGGTATATATAGGTATTGGGAAATAAATAAACGAACGCAGCTAATACCCCAAATACCGCACCACTTGCACCCAAAGTAGGACTACTTACTACTGCATAAGTAACATCGGAAATGTAATTTACAACTTGTTCTACATTTCGGGTGTTTGTAGGGTCTGCAAGATAATTTTTTACTAATAAATCAGCAGCAGGAGACTGAGATAAGCCGTAATTGTTATAAAAAGCACCAATCTTATCAGGACTGGGAGAAAGCTTAAGCGCTAAAAAATCGTTGAGTAATCCGTTGTAGTCGTACCATAAAAAAGTGAGGTGTATTAATGCTGCACCTATTCCACATAAAAAATAAAAGGTGAGGAATCGTTTTGGCCCCCAAACGTTTTCAAGTATAGCTCCAAACATCCAGAGGGCGAACATATTTCCGAACAGATGCCAGAAATCACCATGCAAAAACATATGGGTAACTAATTGCCATGGTTGAAACAGGGGTGACTTTACGTGATGCAAAGCCAGCACGTCAAGCATATTAAACATTCCCCCGGCTCCCACAGTTTTTTGGGCTAAAAAGAAGAGAACATTAATAATTAGAAGGTTTTTTATAACTATTGGCAGTATCTCAAATCGGCCCGGTCTAAATTCCGTCATAACTTTTCTTGTCGAACAAAGGTAAGTCCGTATTTATTCAACGGAGTTTTAATTGAACTATATTTTCTATATGCAATGTATGCGGAAACATGTCTACAGGCTGTATTTTCTGCACCCCATATTTCTCATTTAACAAAGCAATATCTCTTGCCTGCGTGGCAGGGTTACAACTTACATATACAATTAAAGGCGCAGCAATATCAAGGAGTTTTCTTACCAGTTTTTCATGCATACCTGCACGGGGAGGATCAGTTATAATAACATCCGGTCTTCCATGCTGCTCGAAGAAAGAGTCGTCACAAATATCAACTACATCACCGGCGAAAAAAGCTGCATTTTGTAACCCGTTTAACCTTGCATTCTCATTGGCATCGTTAATTGCGTCTTGCACTACATCAACCCCCAAAATCTTTTTTGCCTGTTTACTTACAAAAATGCCAATGCTTCCCGTACCGCAATAAAGATCATATACGGTCTGAGAGCCGATAAGTTCCGCAAACTCCCGTGTTACCCGGTACAGCTTTTCAGCCTGCAAAGTATTGGTTTGAAAAAATGACTTTGGAGAGACTTTGTACTCAAAATCCTCCAGCTTTTCAATGATGTAACCCCTGCCTTTAAAAACCTGTGGTTCGAGGTCGTGGAGGCTATCATTCTTTTTAGGGTTGATAGTGTATAATAAGGTTGTAATCTCAGGAAACCTATTTTCGATGAATGCCAACAAAGCTTCGCGGTTCTTCCGGTCTTCGTAACCTAAAACAATATTTACTAATAGTTCGCCGGTAGTAGCCAGCCTTACCAGCAGGTTGCGAATAAAACCGGTATGTTGGCGAATATCATAATGTGTTAGCCCCTGTTGTTTTGCATACTCTAATACAGCAAGCCGGAGAAAGTTAGTAGGCTCGTTTTGCAAATGACATTCAAAGATAGGTACCACTTTATCGAAATAGCCGCGTGCATGAAATCCTGCCACGTTTTCTTCAGACGAGATATTGGGATTGTGTAATTCTTCCGGCAGCAAAAAACGTTTACTGGCGAAAGTGTATTCAATCTTGTTGCGGTAGCGAGTGGTTTGATCTGCACCAATAATTGGCCTTATTGCAGGAAGCGGAACTTTTGCAATTCGTGTAAGGTTATCTGTAACCTGCTGCTGCTTATATTGCAACTGCAGGTTATAAGGAAGCATTTGCCATTGGCAACCTCCGCACACGCCAAAATGCTGGCAAAAGGGCTCTACTCTTAGATCGCTATATTTATGGTAACGTAAAGCAATCCCCTCTCCCCAATCCTTTTTGTTTTTCTGCAGCAAAACCTCTACTTCATCGCCGGGAATTGTATTCTCCACAAATATCACTTTGCCATCTACCCTTGCCAACGATTTTCCTTCAGCAGCATAATTTTCCATAACCACACGTGGCAATACAACCCTCTTTCGTTTCATAGGGCAAAAGTATTATTTTAGTATTTGAATTAATCTAAATGGGAGAAACAGAACTCGATCCATTCCGACATACAATTACTATTTATTCAAACATCATCACTTACGGAAATGCGGCTGATGAAAAGATTACAGCATTAATACGGGATGAAATTGAAACGATGTGGAATGAACCAAAGGGAACGGTTTATATAAAAGGAGAAGAGTTTTATGTAACTTTTAGAATAACTGCAGAACTGCGCGCTTCTATTGATGTTGAAGAAATTTATGCGAACACCAACTGCCGCAATAATTATTTTAGGATAGAGGAATATGCACTTGGAAATATTTCGTTTGTAGATGGGCTGGGTTGCAACAGCGGCTATTTTAAACTTGAAAATTTATATGCAGGCTCCACCACCGCTGCTCACGAATACGGGCATACCCTTGGTCTCGACCATCCGTCCAACCTCGACTACAGGGGCAAAGGCGTTCCCGGCATTATGTATCCACGAGGAACTTTAGTTGATCCCGAATATCAATATGACTCTACAAAACCTGCAGGCGTAACAGGTGGAACAATGCATCCGATGTACCGAAGGGTTTTTGCGGAGGATATAGCGTTATTAAAATTAGAGAAGCTTCGGTTTAAAAATCAAAAAGCTATTCTTGGGGAGTTTTCAAATGTCTATCATACCGACCATAGCGATGCAGGAAGCGACAGAACTTTTTTTGCGTAATTTTTACGGAGATGGATGTGCTAAAAAGTAGAGTAATACTCAAAAGAACTATTTAAGAAACTTAAGCTGTTATAGATGAATGTGCCAAAAAGTAGAGGTAATACTCAAAAGAACTATTTAAGAAACTGAAGCTTTTCTTAATGTATCTATCAGTACAACCGTTTTCTACTTATCTATTTAAAAGTTTTTTTACATTAGAGCTAACAATATCTAAAGTTTTTAAACAATATCTACAACCGGGAAAGATGCAGATGAAGAAAAATATTAGAATATTTATTTCCTATTCTCACAAAGATGAATCTTACAAAGATGAGTTAACTACACATTTGGCTGGTTTAAAAAGAGCAGGTTATATTGAAAGTTGGGACGATAGAAAAATTTTACCGGGACAACAATGGAACGACGAAATAGCAAATAGCCTAAACAATGCCAACCTTATACTTTTTCTGTTAAGTGCTGATTTTATTGCCTCTGAATATGTTTATAAAGTAGAAATTCAGGCAGCTAAAGAAAAGCATAAACGGCAGGAAGCTACAATTGTCCCAATCATTATCCGGGGCTGCGATTTCCCAAATTCAAGTTTAAGTAACTTTCAGGCACTGCCTAAAAATGGTCAAGCCATTAACGCATCAAACAACAGGGATGAAGCCTGGATGAATGTGATAAATGAACTTAAACGAATAATCATCGGAGAAGACCCTGCAAATAAAGAAGACCCTACAGAAAATTCTATCGTGTTGCCACTACCACGTGTTTCCGCATTGACAAGCAACAAAACTCCTTATATCAAATATGCTATAGCAGCTCTTGTAATCCTTACCATTATAATAATTGTTATTGTTAAGTTTAACAGTAGCGAGACAACCGGGATAAAAGGAAACAATAATGACAATAATTCAATTCAAATAGAAAAATAGAAACATGAAAACTATCTGCCTCGCTTTACTACTCCTCGCTATTAGCTGCAACAGCAGGACGGCAATTGAAGGCGATGATAATGATAATAACAAAGTGGTAGTAGGCAACAACAATGTTATTACGTTCAATGGAAAAGATTATAACCGTCCTATCAATAAAGATCTTGGTGTTAATATTTCAACTAATAATGAGCTTACCAAATTTGTAAGTCAGGCGTTGAGCGTTGATGGTATGTTGGAGGAAAATATTGAGTCATCAAG
>MWYU01000044.1 GCA_002050375.1 Chitinophagales bacterium 62-2 | reverse complement strand
CTACAACCGGGCGCAACCAATTAAGAGACTTTACTTATGGTTTTCTGCAAGCCAGGTTTGTGCACCCACGTTTTTTTGCAAACATCTATAATACCTGGAGCAACCTGGGCACTTCAATTATTATAGGTAGTTATACCCGTGACTTTTGGAACCGTACTCACAGCACTATCACTAATCCAAATAGCGCATTATATAAAGACTTCGGAAAATTATCTCCTGATTCTGCAGAAATGTATGCCCTCCGTTTGGGTAACACGTTAAAAGAAAGAAGTCAGCGATTGAATGGCGAGGTACAATACAATTATAATTTTCAAAAAGCAGGTTTGTTTTTGGTTACGGGGTTAACTTACCAAAAAGAAAAACCCAATGGTTTTGGTATCAATTTGATTGATAGTTTCCAGCGAATAAGGATTACACAATATGGTGCAGTACTGCAATTGGAAAAATCATTACCATGGAAGCTGCGATTTATTGGTTCGACTCGTTTTGACCATCATAGTAATTTCGGAAGTTTTTTTGCTCCAAGATTTGCATTGGTAAAAGCCATTAGTGATGGCAATTTCAGAATTACATGGGGCAGGGCTTATGCCATGCCTAGCATTTTAAACCAATATGCAGGTATTAACAGGTTTCTTTTTGGGAATGGTAAAGGCATATTTTATATACCTAATGGAACAAATGTCCATGACACATCGTTATTTAAAACTACCACAGCTTTAAAACCCGAACAGGTAAGCACATGGGAGTTGGGATATAAAGGAACGATTGCAAAAAAATTATACGTTGATATCAACTACTACAACGGGCTTAGTAAAAACTTTTTAAGTCCCACACAATCTATCGGTGGCAGGGCTTTATTTGTTGGCGAAATACCTGTTACGCATAATCCCGCCTTTGCCGGTGTGAATGATACCTTGAAAGACGCATCTTTTCTCACTTTCTTTAATTATGGCGATGTAAGAGCTTATGGTCTTGATGTTGGGTTGAACTATTCTTTTAACAAGTTCATCAGCCTGGCCATAAAATATTCCTGGTTTGACTCAGACATTACGAAAGACAATATTAAAAATGATGCGAATAAAGATGGTTATATTTCATTGGAAGAAACAAGCCTGAATGCGCCGAAACACCGCGGAGCTATACTTTTAAATTTTCAAAATTTGTGTAAGGAAACGATGTTTGTAAATCTTTCTACACGTCTTGTA
>MWYU01000091.1 GCA_002050375.1 Chitinophagales bacterium 62-2 | reverse complement strand
AGCGATGACACATCTTATAAATTAACTTCCTCAATATTGTAACAACTAAATCAAAACAACCATGACTAAAACAAAATCAGCAACTAAAAAAGAAAAGGCAGGTACCGCTAAAAAAGTTACTGCCCGTAACAAGCCTTCTGCTAAACCTATCAAGTTAGGCGGAGTTCCTAACCAGGGAAGTGTTCAGTAAAAGAGAAGCGGGATGGTTATCATGTTTTCAATCCCGCTTTTTTGTTTTGTAATGTTTCAATATCACGCTTCAACACATCTACATTAATTTTAGTAGGTGTCTGCTTATCCTTAATGAAATCCGCACTGAATATAGCATAAGATTCATCAACATATGTTTCCCAAAAATCCAGTTTCATAATCATTTCTTTCCCCCAGGTAATTACACGTAATTCATCATTTTGATACCCGGTAATTATAAGGGCATGTCCCAACCATGAGCCGGGTTCTCCATCACCCGTAGCTCCTTTTGCAGATACTGTCCATTTTTTTGATTCGTTATATTGTTTTTCAGCCGACTTAGGAAGATTGATCCCCACATAGCAACCACCATACAGATAGATTGCCTGTTTTAATTGCCGGCGATTTTTAAAATCAAGTTTTGCAAATGCAATTATTTTACGTCCGGCAATGCCGCTCTTGCGCCAGTACTTCAAAACTTTTATGGCTTCAACAGGTTTACCTATTCCATCTACTTTAGGATCGTAACCAGTAACAGCAGTGTAGGCCGCAACAATAGCTTTGGTTGTGGGCTTATGGAGTCTTCCTATATTAGACGTCCATGCCATAATTAAATGACCGGCTGCGGCACAGGTACAATCGTTTATTTTTAAATTACCAAACGTACCCCAATTGCCTGGTTGTATTTTACTTCCCCAATTATATTCTTTTGGAATGTTGGTTATGTTTTCTTTCTTTAAATAATCTGCAAGATCAAACGTCCTGGAGTCATGCACATATGGCATTCTTCCTGCTTTTACTTTTGGAAGTACAGGTGCTGCTAATTTTTGTTTCATTATAATGGCTTTAAATAATTCTACACATAACTAAACACTTCCTGCTATTTATACTTTATTATGCTGTAGGAATTTTTAAGATGAATGTTGTTCCTTCCTCTTCCTTAGTGTCTACTATTATTTCACCGCCATGTGCTTTAATAATATCGCAATTGTCTGAACCATGATTTATAGGATTTGTATGATTAATAGGATT
>MWYU01000718.1 GCA_002050375.1 Chitinophagales bacterium 62-2 | reverse complement strand
CTTAAGAATAAACGCATTAATGATAATCTCACCGAGGTTTATATAGATAAACAGCAGCGGGTATGGTTACTAGGCTCGCCGCGGTTTGGGGATGGAAGTCAATATAAATTCTGCCTGGATAGTACAGGCAGCAAATATCTTCAAAAAGATACTGTTGGATTAAACTATGGGATCAGCGGGATGGATTATAGATATTTTTATGAAACCAGACAGGGCGATCTTTGGATTTATGGATTTAATGTTCTTATCAATTACGATAGAAATACACACCGTTTTCGCTTGAGTAAAAGCGGCCCCGGGAATGAAAATATTTCAATTAATTACGAGTCTGTTTTCCAGGTTTTGGAAGATAGAGACGGAAATATATGGATAGCAACCAACCAGGGTATTTACTACACGGCAATAGGCAGTGCTAATTCTTCTGTAGCGAATTTACTTTTCAATAGTAAGAACGGCCCAACAGCTATTAATGATATACTTGAGCTGCCCGACGGACAAATTTGGTTTACATCGTTTAGGTCGGGGGTTACAACAATGGATAAGTTTTTACGTAAGATTGAAAACGATGTATACAGGCAAACTCCTCCTGCACACTGGCCTCAGATGTTAAAAGACGCAACCCTGCAAACTGTAAGCATGTCAAGGCAAAGTGCAACAGGCAACATTTGGATTGGCTGTAACTATGGTGTTTTAATGATACATAACCCTGCAAAAAAGACAACTGAATATTTGCACCTTCCTGAAGTTAATAACACCGCTATAAATTTTATGGCAGAAGACAAACAGGGCCGGATGTGGCTTGGCACAGAAGGGGGAAGAGTGATTAAATGCAGTAACAATAAATTTACAGTTGTACAGGATTTAGGCGCAAAAATATACAAAGTATTTATTGACAATGAAGGCTGGTTATGGGTAACTACACGCAGCAGTGGCTTGTATGCCATAAACCCTGAAGATGGTAAAGTACTGCAGCATTACACCGCTAACGGCGGTAAAAACAGTTTATACAGCAATACAGGAAATGATATAGAACAGTTACAAAACAACCGCATTGTATTAGCTGCAGGCGCTCTACATTTTATTGATAAAACAACCGGCGCTGTTTCCATAATTAAATATGAACAAGGCCTTCCCTCTAATACGGTAGCAAGAGTTCGAATGGATGATAAGGGCTTTTTATGGATTATAACCAGTAGCGGCTTATGCAGGTATAACCCTAACAACAACCGCATTACACCTTACGGACGTAAAGATGGTGTAGTATTGGCCGAGCAAACCATTGTTGCAGATGAAATGACCAGCAATGGAAATATTATTTTCGGAGGAAGCAATGCTGTAGTAATATTTAATCCTGCAATTTTTCTAAATACCAAACGGCCACCTGATGTTATAATAACTGATTTTAAAATCTTAGATCAGTCTGCGCCTGTTGATTCGTTAATGCGAAATTCCTGGATTAAGCTTGGCTACGATCAAAACTCATTAAGCATCTACTTTGCATCGCTTAGTTACCGTGAGAGAGATAAGCTTACCTATTACTATATAATGGAAGGTGTTGACAAAGAATGGATAAAAGCAGACCGTTCTTACTTTGTAAACTATTCCCTGCTTCCGCCAGGTAGATACACTTTTAAAATATACAACGAAAATATTGAAGGCATCCGTTCTTCAAAAACAACAGTACTTAATATTTATATCAAGCCTCCTTTTTACAGAACATACTGGTTCTACAGTTGCCTTTTGTTTGCAATAGCATTTATAATACATGCTGTGTACAGGTTAAGGGTAAATAAACTCCTTGCTGTTGAGGCATTGAGAAACAGGGTAGCAAGAGACCTTCACGACGATATGGGAAGCACTCTTAGTACTATCAACGTTCTTAGCTCGATGGCGGTTACAAAAATGAATGCAGATGAATTAAAGACAAGGGAATACCTTGGTAAGATAAGCGAAAACAGTCAACGCATGATGGAAGCTATGGATGATATCGTTTGGAGCATTAAACCAAGCAACGACAGTATGCAAAAGATTGTTGCGCGAATGAGAGAATTTGCAACCAATGTGCTGGAAGCTAAAGATATTCAGCTCGATTTTAAGGTTAGTGAAGAAGTGTATGATATAAAGTTGAACATGCAGGCAAGCCGGGATTTCTTTTTGATATTTAAAGAAGCCGTAAACAATGCTGTAAAATATTCTAAGGCAGAGGAAGTGCAGGTACACTTGTGTGTGAACAATAAGAAGTTAGTGCTGCTGGTAAAAGATAATGGAGCGGGGTTCGATTTAGAAGAGGCGGATGGAAATGGATTGGGCAACATGCAAAAAAGAGCAGATTCAATGAATGGAGCTATAACCATCCAATCAAAAGAAGGCGAAGGCACAAAGGTAAACCTGGTAGTACCTGTTGCAAAATAAAGAGCTCTTTTGTCACATTGCACAATATATTTGTTAGCCGCACTGAAGTATAAAGCTCGTTTGTTAATCTCCCGATAACATTACTAAAAGAATAACAGCCTCGTCAACAGCACTAATATAAAATGCATCAACTAACAATGATAGTAGAACTTAACAGCGTTTATAAAAATTGAAGATGGATCGTTTTCTAAGTCAGAAATTCAGGTTTTATACTTTTGTATGCATAGCACTACTATTATATGTGCATGGGTATAACCTGAACGAACGTTTCCTTACGCCTTATAGTTTAGTAAAAGAGCGCCTCACATTTACAACTTTCATCGAATACTTTCTGGCTAACGGTGCTTTGCGTTTTCGCATACCCATGTTGTTTATCATTTCAGGCTATATTTTTTCACTTCAAGATAAAAGGCCCTATTGGGAACTCATAAAAAAACGCTTCAGCACTTTAATCATTCCCTTTTTTATCTGGAGTGCTGTGGGGCTGGCTATTACTTATTTATGGCAACAATTTCCGGTAACTGCCCAGGCAGTAAAAGACTCCCAACTCGACCAGTTAGGGGATAACAGACCATATCGCGAAATTGGCTGGCGAGGAATATTGCATCGCTGGGCGGTAGCGCCGGTTTCTTTCCAGCTTTGGTTTATCCGCTCTTTGTTTTTTTACAACCTCCTCTATCCTTTTATCAGGTTCGCTGTTACGAGGTACACATATATTTGGTTCGGCGTCTTGTTTTTATTTTGGCATACAATATTCAATATCCTTTTTATTGAAGGGCAAGGGCTGTTCTTTTTTTCGTTGGGCGTATGGCTTTTCAGAAGCAATTATCCTATACATAAGAAACCAGGCTGGTTCAGTCATTACCTTAGCTGGTTATTTTTTATTGGGGTAAGTGTTATTAAAACCTTCATGGCTTTTGAATTGGAAGAAGAAAATTACGTTACCCATTATATAATGTATGCGTTGCACGATATTTCAATCGGCGCAGGTATCCTCGCTATTTGGTTTAGCGCCGACCTTATTGTAAAATGGCTGATGAACAAAGAATGGTTTGCGTGGGCCACTGCGTTCTCATTTGTGATTTATGCATTGCATGTTCCTTTAGTTGAATATGCCACACAGCTTGCTTTTATCTACTGGCATAACCTTCCCAACTACCGGCTGCTAACCTACCTGGTGGTGCCAATAGTTATATTATTTTTTTGCATTGGATTTGGCGCTTTATTAAGAAATTTACTACCCAGAGTTTACAGGCTGGCTACAGGCGGAAGAGGATTTTAAAGCTGTATGAAAACACGATGAAGCATGTATAAATTGAGGTTATATTATTAATAAACTGTCCTATCGAAAAGCAAACAACAAACGGCAAATTGTACAACCCGGTCAATTACCATTTCTAAAAGTACCGAATATGAAAGTTATTAAACAAAAGGCCAACCCTGCAGTTACTGAGCAAGACTTTCAGTTCAATCCTTCTTTTGGTCCTTACATACGTTTCCTTAAAACAAGGATGGAAAATTCTACTGACATCAGGGCGAAGTTTTACAGGTATATCATAAAAAAGTTTCAGCAGCAGCCCGATTTATGTGTTCCCTTTACTGATGTAACATCTCTTGAACAACATGATGATTTGGTTCAGTTACTTATCATGTCGTTAATTCCCCTGGCTACTAACCAGGATAGTGTTCCTATGGCTTTGGCGTTTATGCAACCCGGTTGTTTGTTTTATTATAGTAAATCGTTCAAACAGTCAATTATTGATGAAAGAATTGAATTTAATACTGAAGAAGATGAGGTAAGCAACTTAAGATATTTTATGAAGCTTGTTTTGGAAAGATGCTATAATGTAAAAACTGATGATAAGCGTAAGATTATTAAACCGATAAACAATCGTAAAGGCCAAACAATTAAGCATCTGCAAATACATTTTGAAAGCAGTTTTATTGAAGTTCATACAAACGGAAAGCTGCCCGAACTTCAACAGGACTGGTTGAAGATTTTGAATTTGAATGACGAAGAGTTTCTTGAAAATTTTGGCAAATTTCCTTCCCGCAATTTTACGGCTGAAGGTTTTTGCATGTTTACTGTTGAAGACGTTAGCAACGAAATAGCTTTAAATCAACTTCGCAATGCTATTTTAAACATGCATGTTACAGACTTTAATGAAACCCTAAACCTTGCTGAAACAGCAATAGGCGAATTGTTGGGTGACTCAAGAATAAAAATTGGAATAACTCCGTTTTATAGAATTAACGGCAGGATTATCTACGACAAATCTCTAAATAAAAACGCAGGCGTTTCATTTGTTGATAAGAGAATTAAAAACGGAATTAGTATCGAAGAAATATACCAAAAGTTCGAGGTTGACCCGAAGCCATATATATATTCAAACATTAATAAAGAGTTTATAAACAGCAGAACTTCTCTAAACGATTTGGCAAACACCGAGATTAAAAATTATATGGTTTACCCTATCACCAGTAAAAAGGATGGATTATTAGGAGTGTTTGAACTGGAGAAGAAAAACATAACGACAAAAACTATTGAGGTCCTGCAACCTGCCATATCGCTTATATGCGATCTTTTCTATTACATGATAGAGATGTTTAATTATAAAATTACCAGGATAGTAAAGGAGAAGTTCACCCCTTTGCAGGAGTCTGTTGAATGGAAATTTAATGAAGTGGCATGGCAATACTTACGGCACGATAACAATAAAAGAACAGAGGAAATAATTGCAAATGTAATTTTTGAACAAGTGCATCCGTTGTACGGTGCAATTGATATTCGAAACTCTTCGGTTGAAAGAAATATTGCTACCAAAAATGATTACTTAAACCAGTTAACTGCCACTCTTGAATTACTGGAGAAAACCTGCAAAAATGTGAGGCTGCCATTGTTGGAAAGTATAAAATTTAAGTGCGGCAACTTTATCAGTTCTATAGGTGAGGAGCTAACAAATGAAGATGAACTGAAAATTACGGGCTTCTTTAAAAATGAAGTGTTCCTGTTTTTTAAATATCTAAGCAATCTTTTTCCCGGGTTTTCGAAAGACTTCAAAGATTATTTTGAAAAGACAAATGAAGATTCAGGTGATTTTCATAAAAATTCCAACGAGTATGAAACAACCATCAGAAAGATTAACCAAAACATACTGGCCTACCTCGAAAATGAAGTTAATATCCTTCAAAATATATATCCGTTCTACTTTGAAAAATATCGTACCGATGGTGTAGAGTATAATATTTACATAGGCCAGTCTATTATTCCCAATAACCCTTTTGATGCTATATATCTTAAAAATTTGAGGTTATGGCAACTCACCTCCATGGCAACTATTGCACAAACGAATTACCGGATGAAAGCTACATTGCCTATTCCGCTCAGTACTACCCAGCTTATTTTAGTAAACGGTTATCCGATTGACATTAGTTTTAGAAAAGACGAGCGAAGATTTGATTTGGAGGGCTCCCATAACATAAGGTATGAAATACTAAAGAAAAGAATTGATAAAGCAACGATAAAAGCCACCGGCGAAAGGCTTACTCAACCCGATAAAATAGCCATTGTTTATACCAACTCTCTGGAAGTAGAAGAATACATTCAACATATAAATTTTCTTCGCAGCAAAGAAGTTTTAACTGATAATTTAGAGATGCTCGAATTGGAAAATTTACAAGGCCTCAGTGGTTTAAAAGCATTAAGGGTAGGGATAAATTATGATGGAGAGAGCCTGGGAAAAGACTGTCTACTAGTGTAAGTCTGCACGCTTTTCTAACATTTATTTTATTGCGGGTAGACAAAAAGAAACTATTTAGGATCGCGCTTACCGCATTATAAAAGGAAAACGCTGGTAGCTTTTAAGAGCTATGCCTGTACCACGAACTACACTTTTAAGAGGATCGTCTGCCACATGTACAGGTAATTTTATTTTCTGGCTCAGGCGCTTATCTAATCCGCGTAATAATGCGCCCCCACCAGTAAGATATATACCACGTCTGTATATATCTGCGGCCAATTCGGGAGGAGTAGTTTCAAGGGCTTTTAAAATTGCTTCTTCAATTTTAAAAATACTTTTATCGAGGGCTTCGGCTACTTCCTGGTAGCTAACCATAATTTGTTTGGGGATACCGGTTACAAGGTCGCGCCCGTTAACAGGAATATCATCTGGCGGTGATTCCAAATCCTTCATTGCAGCGCCTATAGCTATTTTAATCTGCTCGGCAGTACGTTCACCTATTAATAAGCTATGATAACGCCGCAAAGCTTCCATAATATCGGCAGTAAATTCATCACCTGCAACCCGGATACTTTGGTCGCAAACAATTCCTGCAAGGGCTATAACTGTAATACCTGTAGTACCACCGCCTATATCAATAATCATGTTACCGACCGGCTCTTCCACATCTATACCAATACCTAAAGCCGCAGCCATGGGCTCGTGCAATAAGTACACTTCTTTAGCTCCGGCCTGTTCTGCGCTGTCTCTTACGGCGCGTTTCTCCACCTCTGTTATGCTTGAAGGAATGCATATCATCATTCTCCAACTTGGCGCAAATAATGGCTTTTTAGGGTAGATCATTTTAATCATCTCCCTAATCATTAGTTCGGCTGCATTAAAGTCTGCTATTACCCCATCTTTTAAGGGACGAACTGTGCGAATGCTTTCATGGGTCTTTTCGTGCATCATCAATGCCCTTTTACCAACCGCCAAAACGATCTTTGGATTGTTGCGATCCAACGCTACAATCGACGGTTCATTTACAGCAACTTCATCATTATGAATAATGAGGGTGTTGGCTGTTCCGAGGTCCATGGCAATTTCCTGAGTTAAAAAATTAAAAAGTCCCATTTATATTTTTGATCTATAATATGTTTCGTAATGGCTGCAAAGTTGTGTGAAATAATCCGAAATAACAAAGTAGAAAACCCTTGCAACAAAGGTATGTAGATAACTTGAGGAGAGGTGTAATAAGTTATTGAAAATCTGTTATTTAGAACGCTAAAAAAAGCAAAGACATGGTTGATATAAACTTAAAAAAGGGTTGTGTAATTTACTTCAGCAAGTAATTGTGAGATGACGGCACGCCCGTCATTATTGCATTTAGTGAATGAATTCATAACCAATATCAGTGCGATAATACATCCCCTCAAAAGAAATTTCTTTTAGCTTCGAGAGCGATCTTTTTGCCGCTTCCTTAATGTCTTTTCCGAAGGCTGTAACTGCCAGCACTCTTCCGCCATTTGTTACTATTTTATCATCCAAATGTTTTGTTCCGGAATGAAATATTAACACAGCCTCCCCTGACCCCTCCTGTGGAGGGAAAAATTGTATTGGCTTATTTTTCTCGTAGCTTCCCGGATACCCTCCGCTTACTGCCATAATTGTTGCAACTGCTCTTTCATCATAGGCAACATCTACTTTACTTAACTCTCCTTTATGCATTGCCACAAACATTTCTACGATATCATTTTTCAGTCTGGGCATTACTACTTCCGTCTCGGGGTCGCCCATGCGGCAATTATATTCAATTACATAGGGCTCGCCATTTACATTCATGAGGCCTATAAAAACAAATCCTTTATATTCGAGTTGCTCTGTCTGCAACCCTTTAATGGTTGGCTTAATTATTCGCTCTTCCACTTTAGCCATAAAAATATCATCTGCAAAAGGCACAGGACTTACACATCCCATTCCACCCGTATTTAAGCCGGTATCCCCCTCGCCTATTCTTTTATAATCTTTGGCGTGACCGATAATCTTATAATCAACCCCATCGGTCAGCACAAATACGCTTACTTCAATTCCCTGCAAAAATTCTTCTATTACCACTTTAGCCGACGCTTTGCCAAACTGTTTGTTTACAATCATTTCTTCAAAGGCATCTAATGCTTCATCAACGGTATTGCATATAATAACACCTTTACCTGCTGCAAGTCCGTCGGCTTTTAAAACAATTGGTAACGTATGCTTAGAAATATACTGTTTGCCCTCCTGGTAATTCAACTCGTTGAACTCCGCGTATGCCGCGGTAGGAATATAATTCTTCTGCATAAACTGTTTTGAGAAAGACTTGCTCCCTTCCAGTTGCGCGCCGGCGGCTGAAGGGCCAATAACAATACCCGTCCAATCGCCGCCTGTTCTTTTGTTTCTAAGAAAATCATATATACCTTTTACCAACGGATCTTCAGGACCAACAACCACTAACTCTATATTTTCGTTAAGGCAAAAATCTTTGATAGTATCAAAATCATTTACGTCAATATTTAAATTCTCTCCACATTGTGAAGTACCGGCATTACCGGGAGCAACGAACAATCGGGAACATAAAGGACTTTGATTTATTTTCCATGCTAAAGCATGTTCGCGGCCACCTGAACCAAGTATGAGAATATTCATCTTAATAAATTAACGACTTACTGATAATATGCGGCGAATGTAAAAACTATTTATGGTTGAATAAAGTTGGTATGATAGTTAGCAGCAAGTAATAATAATTATCACTATTTTCAAGCTTGAATTTTAGCATTACAAAAACCAAAACAATTAATATGAATGTTACACCGGCAGATGAAGCGATACTACAGACAGGACATCCTAAAGGTTTGTATGTGCTGTTTGCAACCGAGTTCTGGGAAAGATTCAGCTACTACGGTATGAGGGCAATTTTTGTGCTTTTCATGACCGATAAATTATTATTTGATAAGGCTTATGCAGCTAATATTTATGGCAGCTATACCGGTTTGGTTTATTTAACCCCTCTAATTGGCGGATATGTTGCAGACAGGTATTGGGGCAACAGAAAATCCATTTTTGTTGGAGGTGCATTAATGGCCGTAGGCCAGTTCATTTTATTTGCGTGTGCTTCACTTGGACAAGGCTCCGCAACTGCATCAACTTTACTTTGGACGGGCCTTGCCTTCCTGATTTTTGGTAATGGTTTTTTTAAGCCCAATATTTCTACTATGGTTGGCCAACTATATCCTGAAGGTGATAACACTAAGAAAGACTCAGCTTACACTATATTTTACATGGGTATAAATGCAGGCGCTTTTCTGGCGCCTTTAATTTGCGGTTACCTTGGCGAAAAGGTTGACTTTAAATGGGGATTCTTTGCTGCCGGTTTAGGGATGGTGTTAAGTCTTATCATCTTTTACTTTACGAAAGATAAATACGTAGTTTCAGCAACCGGGGAACAGTTAGGTACACACGCAAATAAACTTAAAGACACTTCCGTTTCCGAAACCGGCAAAACAGGTTTCAGCTCAACACAAATCATCGTATTAATTGCTTCTATCATTGCTGCTATCGCTATTATCTATTTTCTTTTAGATGTTGACTTTTGGGGTTCAGCAATATATGGTATGACGCTATGTTTGCCTTTCGCCATTCTTACCGACAGGTCTTTAACCAAGGTTGAAAAATCAAGACTGTCTGTAATTATCATCATCATGATCTTTGTTATCTTCTTTTGGATGTGCTTTGAACAAGCCGGGGCTTCGCTAACCTTTTTTGCTAATGAACAAACAGACCGCGATGTATTTGGATGGGAAATGCCGGCAAGCTATTTTCAAAGTTTCAATCCTATTTTTATAGTGTTACTTGCTCCCATTTTTGCTACGCTTTGGGGAAGGTTAGGCAAGCGGGGTGTAGAACCTCCCGCACCTATGAAACAGGCAATGGGTTTAGGCTTTTTAGCTTTGGGCTTTTTATTTATTTCGTTTGGAACTACAGGTGACGCAGCAATTAAAGTGAGTATAATTTGGTTAACAGGATTATACTTTTTACACACCGTTGGCGAGCTGTTCTTAAGCCCTATCGGTTTAAGTATGGTAAACAAATTAACTCCCGGCCGCTTTACTTCTTTAATGATGGGCATTTGGTTTATGGCAATTGCAACCGGTAACAAACTGGCCGGAACGATGAGCTCTTTATACCCCGATCCAAAAGCTACCGGCCCGGCTCCTGTTTTTTTAGGAATAACGGTCGACAACCTGCACACTTACTTTATGATCTTTGTGGCCTTTGCCGGAGCAGCAGCTATAATCCTTTTCCTGCTTTCTTTTAAGTTAAGAAAAATGATGCATGGCATTAAA
Organism: Chitinophagales bacterium 62-2; assembly: GCA_002050375.1. Lineage (GTDB taxonomy): Bacteria > Bacteroidota > Bacteroidia > Chitinophagales > Chitinophagaceae > Segetibacter. The sequence continues at coordinate 4,592 of MWYU01000718.1, read as the reverse complement.
TAACATTTCATAAATATTATCTTAATAAGGCTGTTCAATAACCGAACAGCCTTATTTATTTTTATACAAATTACCACTATGGAATTTGCGCACGACGTAGCAGAAGTACAGGAGTTTGAAGGCAGGCATCCCAAACAATTATACTTGTTATTCTTTACAGAAATGTGGGAACGATTCTCCTTCTACGGGATGAAAGCATTGCTGCTGGCGTATATGGTTTCCCAATTAAAATTTGATGAACCAAAAGGCTACGCAATTCTTGGATCTTATTCCGCCCTTGTTTATACCATGCCCATGTTTGGCGGCATGCTTGCCGATCGCTTTTTAGGTTATCGTAAAGCAATTATGTTTGGCGGAATACTAATGACGATAGGACACCTGGTATTAGCTATTCCGCAAGGATGGAGTTTCTTTTATGGTATGGCTTTCATTATATGCGGAAATGGTTTTTTCAAACCCAACATCTCAAGCCTCGTTGGAACTTTATATGCCAATAACGACCCAAGAAAAGACAGCGCTTTTTCTATTTTTTATATGGGTATAAATATTGGCGCTGCACTTGGCGGCTTGCTTTGCGGTTATGTTGGTCAGCGAATTAACTGGCATTACGGCTTCGGTCTTGCCGGTATTTTTATGATACTTGGTTTGATTGTTTTTTCTATTGGCAAAAAAACGTTGAAGAAGAAAGGTCTGCCCCTAAACGCAGCCGAACTAAGAAAACCACGCTTTGCTTTTATCACCAACGAACATATCATATACATTGCCTCTTTAGCAATTATTCCATTAGTAGTTGCTCTTTTTCATGCTTATGAAGTAATGGATTGGATAATGCTGGTGCTGGGAACACTTTCTGTTTGCTACATTTTATTCATTGCATTTAAATTGGAGAAGATTGAAAGGTTTCAATTGTTTGCTGCACTTACTATGATCATTTTCTCCACTTTGTTTTGGTCGTTTTATGAGCAAAATTCCGGCTCTCTTAATTTGTTTGCGCTTCGCAATGTTAACATGAATGTTTTAGGCTACAATCTTCCGGGTTTAGCAGTAAACAACTTTTTACCCCCAGCCTGGGTGATTATATTAAGCTTTGTTTTTGCATGGCTGTGGCCGTGGCTTAATAAACGTGGCCAGGAACCTTCAACACCAATGAAATTTGCTTTTTCATTCATATTATTAGGCATTGGTTTTTATGTATTTTATTTGGCTTGTAAAGCAAGCACCGCAACCGGCTTAATTCCTTTAACAACGTTTGCCCTCGGTTACTTTTTTATTATTTCGGGAGAGCTTTGTATTTCGCCTATTGGCCTATCTATGGTAACGAAATTATCACCTAAAAATATAGTGGCAATGATGATGGGGATATGGTTTTTCGCCAGTGCCATTGGCGAATTTCTCGCCGGTAAAATAGGTTCGTTGATGAGTGTACCCAAAGAAGTTGCTGAAGCTGAAAATCCTGTTCTTTCGTTGCCTTATTATGCTGACATTATCAGTAACATCGGCTTAGGATCGATAGTCATTGGGGTTATACTTGTCTGCTTTGTGCCCTTTTTGAAACGGTGGATGCATGATGTAAAATAAACTTACTATCGATTTACATTAAAAGAAATAATGAAAACAAAGACGACAGAAATAAAAAAATAAATTGGGCATTGGAACGACAATCCTGACAAAAAGTATGGCAAGCTGGAATTGCAACAAGAAGTGAATTTGAAAGCAGAGCAAAAGCAATTGTGATTGGAAAATTGCTTAAAGAAGAAAGAGCAAGAGCAAACTTGAGCCAAGAGGCTTTAGCAGAAAAAACAGGGACAAAGAAAAGCTACATTTCAAGAATTGAAAATGGCAGAGTAAATATTCATCTTTCAACGTTGTTCAAGTTAATTGAGCAAGGGTTAAATAGAAGGTTAGAGCTTTACGTTCGTTAGTCACCAAAGACGGATTGTACAATATGAGCATTATATTACTTCGGAGGAATTGAGGCATGTTAATATAAAAGCACCAAAAGAAGTAGACAGTTCATAAAAAACCTTCTTCTCCTAATTATTCCAAATCCTCCAGCTTTCATCAGCCTGGATAACCAACATATCTTCTCCATTTTTCGTAATGGCTCCCTGCTCTTTACCTTTTTTTAAAAACTGGGTTTCTGCAGGGTTATAAATACAGTCGAACAAATAATGGTGCCCTGTAAGATATTGATAAGGGATGGCAGGATACTGATCAATATCAGGAAACATACCTAACGGCGTAGTATTGATGATAAGTGTATATTCTTTTAATACATTTTTAGTAACGTCAGAATAGGTGATAAAATTCCTTCCTATCTTTTTATACCTGCTTACAAATAAAAAATCAATCTTCATTTTGTTAAGTACGTACTTGATCGCGGCAGCTGCACCACCCGTACCCATAACAAGCGCTTTTGTATGATGAGGTTGAAGGAGCGAAAGCAGCGACAGTTCAAAACCGCTTACATCGGTATTATAGCCTATTAGTTTACCATCTTTTATTTTTATGCAATTACAGGCGACTATTTTCTTTACCTCATTGCTGCCTTCATCTAAAAAGCGGATCACCTTTTTCTTGTATGGAATGGTTACGTTTAGCCCTTCGAGGTCTTTATTTTTTTCGAGCAATTGTTTAAGCTCGTTGATAGCTTTTAGGGGGTAGGATTCGTATACACAATTATTCAAGCCCTCCTCTGCAAATTTGTTTGCAAAGTAACCCGGAGAAAAGGAATGACTCAACGGAAATCCTATTAGCCCAAACTTTCGCATTAAGAATTTTAATTGTCTAAATATAATTCAAATGTGTCGCCTCTTAAACCAACCCGCATAGCTTCTAAAGGGATTATCTCACCCGGTGCTATATTCCCCAGATTTACATTGCAGCCTATTAATTCAAGAAAATATAATTGCTGTGCTTTTTGAGGCGCTTCCCAAATTATTTTTTCTTCAGGTATCTGGGTCAATATCTCCTGCACCAATCCTTCCCTCACTTCTCCTGTACCACGATAGATGCCCACATTGCCTGCTTCTCTGGCTTCGGCAATAACATACGCCGATCCTGCTTCAAGCTCCGCACGCATTAACTCTATCCATTTATACGGAGGAATAATGTGCGCTGTATCCTTGCTACCCACTTCGCTTAAAACTGTTCCGAATTTAGTTAGCTTTTCTATATAACCACATTTTTCGGCATGCGGAATAGTAATGGAACCATCACTTACCTCAACATAATTAATTCCGTAATCCTTCATCATATTTATATAATCGCCAAATTGGTTACGAACCAAAAAAGCTTCAAACAAGGTGCCGCCAAAATAAATAGGCATACCCGCCTTTTGGTAAACTTCAATCTTTTCGCGCAGGTTCGGTGTAACAAATGAGGTTCCAAAACCAAGTTTTACAATATCAATGTGTGGTAAGCCAACACTTAACATGTTTTCAACTTCCGGAATACTTAATCCCTTGTCCATTATCATTGTAATTCCCCTTTCTCGTGGTTTTGCAGTTCTTTCAGGTATTTGGCTAAGGTTGAAATTCATCCATGTTTTTTTGAGAAAAGCAAAAATAGGGATTGAACATCAAAGTATATTTTGCAATCTGTAAATGAAAACTTTGCTAAATGCTTTCGATTATTATTTTTGGAAAGATATTTGCCTCTTGAGAGCTGTCTTAAAATTTGAAAAATCAGAAGAGTTAAACCAGTGAGATGCAACGCCACACAAATATACAATGCTACTCGCTGTCACCTTCTGTTTTTCTGTGCTTTTATGGGTTGTAACTAAAAAAATCAGTTTTTAAATAAACCAGAAAACAGGAATGAAATATCTATACATTTTACTATGTGCGATAGCATTATCATTTACCGCAAACGCCCAAACCGACACTTTACCTGCATATTTACAAGTACCTTATATACCTCCTTTTAAAATACAACTTGCCGATAGTTCGTGGTATAGCAAAGCAAACCTTACTGCAAAAAAGGCTGTACTTATATTATATTTTAGTCCCGACTGCGGGCATTGCCAACTCGAAACAGAAGAACTGATCACCCGCATGAAGGAGTTAAAGAATTTGCAGGTAGTTATGATTACGAGTAAATCCTATGCTGATATGGCATTTTTTGCCAACCATTATAAACTTCGCCGGTTTCCCTCCGTTAAAATCGGCTCTGATCCACAAAGGTTGATTACTAATTTTTACAATGTCAAGTTTACTCCGTTTTCCGCCCTATACGATAAAAAGGGAAAGCTCTTAAAAGTGTATGAAAAAGGCATTGACTGGAAACAGCTTGTTTCTTTAATACAATAAATTATAGCCCTGTTATTTGTAATCCTTGAGTTTGGTAAAAAATATTCTAGTGTAAACAGCAGACAACCTTGTTGAAGTTTTTACGTTTATATTAGAAATGAAGTAGGTACAATTTCACTTTTAAGCATAATTTACATCACTGTCTATTCTACAAAAAAACCTTCAGTCATGAAAAAACTTTCACTCGCTTTCTTTGCAATTTTCCTTCTGTTTATCGTTTCAAAATCGCAGCCAGTCATCTCCTTTGAAACGATTACCACAGGTTTAGCACTGCCCCTTGAC
>MWYU01000172.1 GCA_002050375.1 Chitinophagales bacterium 62-2 | reverse complement strand
GATCTAAAGTTGTCTAATAACACGATTGTTATATATATGAGCGATAATGGTCCTAATGGTTGGCGGTGGAATGGGGATATGAAGGGACGAAAAGGGGCAGTTGATGAAGGAGGTGTACGAGTTCCCTTTATAATTAGATGGCCAAAACACATACTACCAGGTACGGTAGTAAAGGAAAACGCTTCGTACATTGATATATTACCAACGTTAGCTGATTTTGCAGGAATATCCACTGCTGCCTGCAAACCATTAGATGGCTTAAGCTTGAAACCGCTTTTTACAAGTAAAGATTCACGATGGCGCGATCGCTTTTTGTATTCTTCGATTAACAAGAAACGAAGTGTCCGGAAAGGATCATATTTTGCTCAGGAAGGAGAGTTGTATAACCTGAAGACTGACCCGGGGCAGCGGAATAATATTGCTAAAATTTATCCCGCCATTTATAAGTCGTTAAACGACACACTCCAACATTGGTATACAGAAATTATTAAAAATATTGACTCGGTACGTAGGCATCCGGTCGGATATTCGGAATTTCCTTTAACTGTTTTACCCTCACAGGATGCTGATTTGCATGGATCGAAAGATAGCCATCTCTCATATAGTGCCTCGGCACCAAATTCTTCCTGGATCACAAATTGGGACAACATAGATTCTTATGCTAGCTGGGATGTTGATATTCATACTTCAGGAAACTATGAGGTTAGCATGTATTATACGGCGCCTCCAGAAACTATCGGATCAGTCTTTGAAATTGATTTTGGTAGTAATCATTTAACCGGCACAATCAGTGAAGCATTTGATCCACCCCTTAATCCAAATTTTGACCGGGTGAAAAGAGAAGGAGAATCTTATGAAAAGGAGTTCAAACTATTAAAAGTTGGTATTACGAAATTGGAGAAAGGGAAAGGAGCAATTATACTTCGTCCAAAATCTTTAAAGGGCGCTCGCATGATGGATGTACGTTCATTAAGATTAAGGTTGATTGCATCATGAGATATTATGAGAATGACGATACTACCGCGTAAGTGCTTCACTTGGAAAAATTGGTGATACAAATGAATATATCAAAAAAGAGAAATGCAAACAGGGAATTAATAATAGTAAAAGGTGCAGGCAATAGTTTTATAGGAGATAAAATACGTCCATCGATGAGTGAAACAGATTAAATTTTATCATCATTTTTCATGACGTGTTTACTACAATAAGTATTAAATTTTGTTACAACTTGTTT
>MWYU01000648.1 GCA_002050375.1 Chitinophagales bacterium 62-2 | reverse complement strand
GGGTAGCAAAGTGTATTTTAACCGTATTGAATAATATGATAGAAATGAAAACTTGAAATAGTAGCAAAGCCCGGTAGCGGGCTTTTGTTTTATAAAAGGAGGTGTGTGATGGAAACAAGTGAGAATGATAAAATCACTCCTGAAAAAGCTGTCGAAATACTCAAAAAAGGTGGATTGGAAGTGACACTTGAACAGGCAAAATTGATGCTCGAATTTTTATACAAATTGGCTGATATAACGGTGGATCAATACTTGGAAAAACCAAATTATATTGACTGAGTATCTATAGAATGCTAAAAATATTAGCTATCTTTCAATATCAATAAAATGCTCGCTAAGTAAGTGTTTCAAGTTATAATTAATTTGGTTTTCACATGTTACAACAGAAAAAGTAATTATGAAAATAGCAGATCTATACATCCGTGTAAGCACTGATGAACAAGCCGATAAAGGGTATTCACAACGTGACCAGGATGAACGCTTGCGCAAATTTTGTGAGATAAATTCCATTCAGATAAGAAAGGTGATTTTTGAAGATCATTCTGCTAAAACATTCAATCGTCCTGAATGGACTAAACTTCTTGCTGACGTAAAAAAATATAAGGGCAAGTCTGACTTAATATTGTTTACTAAATGGGATAGGTTTAGCCGCAATGCAGGTGATGCTTATCAAATGATCGGCACCCTACGAAAGTTAGGTATAGAACCACAAGCGGTAGAACAACCATTAGACCTATCTATACCCGAAAATAAAATGATGCTTGCCTTTTATCTTGCAGCTCCGGAAGTAGAGAATGATAGAAGGGCGTTGAACGTATTTCATGGTATGAGAAGGGCAAAGAAAGAAGGTCGCTGGATGGGGACAGCTCCTGTTGGTTATACAAATAAAGCAGGTGACGATGGTCGTAAACTTATTGCACCTAAAGATCCTGAAGCCTCTTTACTTAAATGGGCATTTCGTGAATTAGCACATGGAACATTAGCAGCAGATCAAATTAGACAGGAAGCTAATAAAAAAGGGTTGAAGTGTAGCAGAAGTAATTTCTGGACTGCTGTGCGTAATCCTATTTATTGCGGCAAAATCTTTATTCCTAAATTCAAGGAGGATGAAAGCTGTATGGTTCAAGGGCAACACGAGCCGCTTATTAGTGAAGCTCTATTTTATGAAGTACAAGATGTATTAGATGGTAAGAAAAGGAAAGAACGTCCTAATACCAAAATTGTATCCCAGGATAACTTACCGTTAAGAGGATTTTTAACCTGTCCCAAATGTGACCGGATGCTTACCGGCAGCGCCTCTAAGGGTAGGTCCAGCCTCTATTACTATTATCATTGCGTATCATCTTGCGGTTGTAGGTACAAGGCTAATTATGTTAATGATACGTTTGTCGAGGAGCTTAAAAAGTTTAAGCCACATTCAAGTGTCGTGGACTTATACAAAGTGATTATTGGTAGTGCTTATAAAAAGCAGTCCGCACAGCAACAAAATGGCAGCAAGCAGTTGGTTGATGAAATGAACAAGATAAATGAAAAGCTTAATAAAGCAAGGCAGCTGCTTTTATCGGAAGACATTGATCCAATTGATTACCGTACCATAAAGTCAGAATGTGAAGATAAACTTATGCGCCTTGAGGCAAAGCTTGCTGAAACTACAACAAATACAACTACTACAATTGGCATTGATAAGCTAATAGATAAAGCTGTTTCTACTCTGTCCCAATTAGATGTTATTTACACAGAGGCGAACGTAATCAGTAAGCGTGAAATAATTGGTTCGATATATCCTGAAAAATTAAGTTTTGACGGATTTCAATATCGAACCGTTCGCATCAATGAAGCAGCCCGCCTTATCTATCAGATAAGCAATGAGTTAGGAGCAATAAAAAACCGGAAAAGCAGTGATTTTTCACACCTTTCCGGTAGGGTAGACCCGACCGGACTCGAACCGGTGACCTCTTCCATGTCAAGGAAGCACTCTAACCAACTGAGCTACGGATCTATAATAGATTTGACTTAAACTGTAAAGGACCGCAATGTAAAGAATTTCCCTTCTTGCATTAAATGTCTGTTTTTGGCCTTTGCAGTATTGTCAGCGAAACATAGCAGGCAAAGCTGTTTCAGCCCTTGCAACTCTTCCCTGCAGCCGCGCCGTTGAATGGTGTTTTTCACCTTCAACCAAAGCACACGTAACAAGTTCCAATGTTGCGGTGTTTTTTTTAAGACATTTTTTGTTTTCAATAAATGAGGCAACAAATGAAATCAAATATATGTTTACAATATCTCCTTCCACATGTTCACTTCCATCAATCCAATTGCCGGCGATCTCTTCAATAATTATATCGTTCAGGTAAATGATAGCTTTTACCGCTTATTAGAAATTTGAATTTTGTTTACAATGATTTAAAAGATCATAACGGCTCCTACATTCAGGGACATAATTTGTAAGAAGATCAGGCTTTTGATACGTCCATCTTTTCGTTTTGACGGTCTCTCCTACCGTTAGCTATTGCGTGCAGAAAGGTACCCTCGCAAACAGCGCGGGGTCTCATGCCAATGAACACAAGCTACGCTAAGAAGACCCCACTTAGTCCAGGTTACCTAAAAGCGTCGACCAGTTTAAATGATTATATTACCCTTGAAGCTTTTCAAATAACAATAAACCCCCCATTATGAAGCCATTACTGTTACTACTTACCTGCTCGCTTTTAAGCACTCCTTCATTTACACAGGATACATTATTAAAAAAGCCAACACATACCATTAAAGTGCCTGATTTTGCTGGTGCTGGGGTAAAGCAATTTTACACCAGGTATTCAGAGCATCTGCTAAAATGCATAGAGGCCATTAGGCAGAACGATGATGTTAAGGTTGCTGCCCTGTTTAAAAATCCCGGTGAGCAGTTAGTGAAGGAAGAAAAACAGTTAGTGGTGAAACTACTTAAAGACCCGGGCGAAAAACAGAAGTATATTCAATTCGCCCAACAAGCGTCACCTTACGCAAAAGAAGTGGAGCGGTATTATGAAAGGGTGCATGGGAAAAACTGAGTAGAACTCTATAGCTTTTGTTGGCATCCCCTGTTGCTGTAGTTGCGTCCCCGCCACAAGAATGTTTTCTGCCCTTGCCGGTCTTCCTTGCAGCCGAGCCGTTGATTGTTGTTTTCACCTTCAACACGCAGCATAGTTATAAGTGATGAACAAATGGTGAACATATCTGCGCTACTATTGTTGGTCAAAAAGGCACAACGGCTAATTTTGCCGTTAGTTTAAGTCTTCTGCAAAATGACTTACATTTAAAATGATAGCCGGTCTGTGTCCAGCGATAGAATTATAAAGAACAAGTTTTATTTATTAATGTACAGAAGAATTTATTCTGCCGGTTATAGACTTGCATTAGTGCAACAGGGCTGGCAGCATTTTATTATTAATTGTAAACACAAAAAAAATCATCAATGCAATACAGAACTTTTGGACGAACTCGCTGGCAGGTTAGCGAAGTAGGGTATGGTATGTGGGGAATGGCAGGTTGGACAGGATCGGAAGGCGAAGAAGTAAATCGTGCGCTTGACCGTTCCGTAGAATTGGGTTGTAACTTTTTTGATACTGCCTGGGGCTACGGAGAAGGACTTAGTGAACAAATTCTAAATGCACTGGTTAAAAGGCATCCTGAAAAAAAATTGTATGTGGCTACCAAAGTGCCACCTAAAAACCGCAAGTGGCCCTCAAAGCCTGAATTTAAATTAAGGGATGTTTTTCCTGCGGATTACATTATTGAATACACCGAGAAAAGTTTACAAAACCTGGGTGTAGAGACTATAGAGCTGCAGCAGTTTCATGTGTGGGAAGATGCCTGGGCACAACAAGACGAATGGAAAGAAGCGGTTACCAAATTAACACAGCAAGGCAAAGTGCAGGCATGGGGCATTAGCGTAAACCGGTGGGAGCCAAACAACAGTTTGCAGACTTTACAAACGGGATTGATGGATGCGGTACAGGTTATCTACAATATTTTTGACCAGGCGCCGGAGGACGAATTGTTTCCCCTTTGTCGTAAGCTTAATATCGGTGTTATTGCCCGTGTACCTTTTGATGAAGGAACCCTTACCGGCACGATGACCAAAGAAACGACTTTTCCTGCAGGCGACTGGCGTGGCACTTACTTTGTTCCCGAAAATCTTCATTCGAGTGTAGAACATGCAGATGCCTTAAAACCCCTGGTACCTCAGGGAATGGATTTGCCTGAGATGGCCTTACGTTTTATTCTTAGCAATCCTGATGTCGCCACTACTATACCGGGGATGCGTAAAATGAGAAATGTAGAGGCGAACATGTCGGTTAGTGTTGGTAAAAGATTGCCGGAGAATTTATTGAAGGATTTAAAGAACCATCGTTGGGACCGGGAACCAACAAAATGGTCTCAGTAATGTTATCTCATAAAAATTCATCTTCAGCAAGTCTGCCGTTGCGACTCTTCCTCTCAGCCGTGCCGTTGAATGGTGTTTTCACCTTTAACGAGCAGGATAGCAGAAGGGCAACTTCAGGTTAGAAACAGTTAAACATTCTAAAGCCTTCGTTAGAAAAATTTACACCTTCCGCAGTAATCTTTCCCGGCTGTCATTTTTTTGATTCTCTTTTGAACACGCAAAAAATAACAAACAGAAGATGAGAGCAGCTAAATGTAAAATTTAAATCCTATTATAAAATCATTTTACTTTTAACGCATGGCTTATATTAACTGCAGAAACTGCAGCCATCAGTTTGAAGGTAATTTTTGTCCCGAATGTGGTCAGCGCTCAAAGGAGCATCGTATTGATGCTGCGTATTTTTTGCATGACATTCCTCATTCCATTCTGCATGTGGATAAAGGATTTCCCTATACTTTCCTGCAACTTATCAAACGCCCTGCGAAAGCCCTTGAAGAATATCTTGATGGAAAACGTGTTAGTTTCAATCGTCCGTTTGGTTATGTGGTTATTATGTCGGCGATAGGTGCATTGCTTACAAACCAGGGGCGTCTGCTTATTCAATATGTGTATCTTAAAAGAACAGGTGAAACCCTTGTACAACATGGCTCTTTCTTTACACACTACCAAAGTGTTTTTATTTTCTTAATGATACCGCTTGCAAGTCTGTGCACGTGGGTCGCATTTAGCAAGTGCCGATACAATTTTTGGGAACATGCGTTAATCAATACTTACATGGCGGCGCAGCTAAATTTATTATTGGTATTAATCCAGTTGTTCTCACTTATTAAGTTTTTAATTACCGGGTCGGCTCATTATTCCCTTACGTTGTTCATTACAGGTTTTATGACCTATTATGCTTTCACTTTTAGTCGCTTAATGCATAACGAAGTTTTAGGATGGAGACTTGGACTGAGACTTGGCTTTATGTGTTTTCTTCTTGCTTCTGTGTATGCTACCTGTATGTCGTTTGCAGGAATTATTAAGCCGTAATAAGAAAGCCTGGCTGAACTGCCTTTATATGATGAAGCGTTCAATTGATTACTCCCCCGGTATCGTCTTGCTAAAGTCTCAACTAAAACCTTTGTACGAATGATAAGAACCGTTGCATTTAAAGCTTGCACTCAGTCATAAAAAGCGGGTCTCCATCGCCCGAAACTTTGCTATGAAGAAGAGTATGCCAGAACAAATTAAATTAAGCTAAGAGCCGTTAGTGAAAACCCCAAGGGATAGGAAAAAATAAACTTTCAGCAAACTGCAGGTTTATTATTGCTTGCTTATACGGTACATGTTACCACCATCTGTAACTGCATACAATACACCGTTAAGCTGAGCCACATCGCGAAATCGTTCTTTTTTATCTGCCAGCAATCTTTCTTCACCCACTACTTTGTTGTCTTCAATCACAAGCCGTGCAATGTGCAAGCCACCGAGGGTGGCAATGAATAAATTGTTTTTCCATTCAGGTATAGCATCGCCGGTATAGAAGACCATACCGCTTGGCGAGACTACCGGGTCCCAATAGTATACAGGTTGTTCCATGCCATCTTTCTGCTGTATTGAGTCACCAATTCTTTTGCCACCGTACTCTATTCCATAAGTGATGGTGGGCCACCCATAATTTTTTCCGGCTTTCACCAGGTTGAGTTCATCACCGCCGCGGGGGCCGAATTCTACATTCCACAACTCACCGCTTGCCGGGTGCAGATCGAGACCTTCTGCGTTGCGGTGTCCGTAGGAATAGATTTCAGGCATTGCATCAGCCTGGTTAATAAACGGATTTCCGTTGGCTGGTTTGCCATCTTTGGTTAACTTAAATATTTTACCGAGGCCTGAATTCAGGAATTGGGATTGTTTCCTTCCTTCAAGTATCGATCTCTCACCGGTGCTTACGAACATATTTCCATCCTTGTCAAACACAATCCGTGAACCGTAGTGGGCCTCGCTTTTCAGATCAGGAGTAGCACGGAAAATAACAATGGGATTTTGCACGGTTTTTTCATCAGCAGAAAGCTGTCCTTTTGCCACTGCCATTAGGTTTCCCTTACCATACTTTTCGGAAAAAGACCAATACATCATCCTGTTCTGTTCAAAATCGGGATCAAAAGCAACATCGAGCATTCCCCCTTGTCCGTTATCATCAACCTTTGGAAAGCCCGTAACTTTTTTGATTAGGGCGCCATCTGCAGAATGTATCTCCATGTAACCGGATTTTTCTGTTACCATTAACCGGCCATCTGGCATTGGAACAATTGCCCATGGTCTACCCAGATTTTCAGCTATCTTATCGGCCTTGAATGCGGTGGTTGTTTTTACACCTTTAATTCTTGTTTGTCCATTAAAAGCAGGCTTGTATTCTGAATTAGCTTTATTGGTTTCAACAGGCGGCAGCTTGCTGGTATCTGAGGCACTTGCTGATACTTTGTCGGAACTGCTGTTGCTACAGGCTGAAAGCATTGCAACTGTGCAAATTGCCACAATGGTTTTGTAGGGTTTTAGGGGCATAAAAATGATCTTATTGATGTGTTACAAAAATAGTAAAGGCGATTGATTTACCGGTTTTAATCGCTCTTTCCGTCTGAGTTTATAAGAAGGCTATATGCAGATATTTTAATTGAAGGCCTGAAACAGGCAAGGATTGCAGAAGCACTAAGAGATAAATGAGGTACAAGTAAGCAAAGTTTGGATAAAATAAGGAAGCTGTTGCGTAGTAAATTTTTGAAAGAGTACAGGTAAGGTTATTAAACTCTTTTATCCTTGCAGTTCTCCTGATATACATTGTTTGCGTTTTAATTTTTATTTTGTCGCATTCACCCCTTTGAAATGTCATAATACCCCTCGCAAGACATTAACCATAACCACTATTTTTGTAATAGCAATCTTGCAAAGGAACTTACCCAAACATTAATAACTCAAAAACTTCAACATGAATAACAACATTTTCCCCTGCCTTTGGTTCGATGGTAAAGCCAAAGAAGCAGCAGATTTTTATTGCACTGTTTTCAGCAATTCAAAAGTTACTGCAAATACGCCTATGGTTGTGCATTTTGAGATTGAAGGTAAAAAGTTAATGGGCTTAAACGGCGGACCTATGTTTACAATTAACCCTTCAATTTCATTGTTTGTTACCTGCGAGACAAATGAAGAAATAGAGCGCATTTATAACAAGCTTTTCGAAGGCGGCACCACTATGATGCCTTTAGATAAATATCCCTGGAGTGAAAAGTACGCCTGGGTAGCTGATAAATTTGGCATGACATGGCAGCTTATGCTAGGTGAGTTACCTGAAGGAGCACAAAAGATTGTAGCTTCTTTCCTTTTTGTGGGCGAACAATATGGCAAAGCACAGGATGCAATGAAACATTACACGTCAATATTTCCAAATTCTGCTATTTATCATTTAGAAGTTTATAAAGCAGGCGAAGAGCAACCGGAAGGCAGTTTGAAATTTGGACATTTTGCTTTAGATGGAGAAATGTTTGCAGCAATGGATGGCACAGGGAATCATAACTTTAAATTTAATGAAGGTGTTTCTTTAATGGTAGAATGTGAAACACAGGAAGAGATCAATAACTATTGGACTAAACTTACTGAAGGCGGTGAAGAATCGAGATGTGGTTGGCTCAAAGATAAGTTTGGAGTGTCGTGGCAAATAGTACCGAAGGTCTTAGGCAGACTAATGACAGACCCTGCAAAAGCACAAAGAGTTATGGCAGAAGTTATGAAAATGAAAAAGCTTGACATACAAACTTTGACAAATGCCTAAATGCGAAAACACTTAAAACATATCGGGAATTATTACGTACCAGCAACCCTATGACCAGGCATTAAAGGACAGTCAATAAGCAAGTATACAAAGGCAAAATTAGTTTGCAATACAGCTGGAGACTGACCATAAAAACTAATGCTAAAATTAACTTGTTGGGTAGCTTTTTCTTCAACTGAAACTTCTTTTCTTTCTGCCGGCTATCCCATCAAAATCATTATAAAGGCAATTGCCCCGATAATACGAGCAAGCTCTCTCGCTAACACCCAAATCCTAAACTACGAAGACCTCCGTTTCACAAAAAGGCGCAGCAGCATTGAGTGCGATGGGTGACTATTCCCAACACTCATTGTTTTCGTTTCCTCTTTTGTATATTTGTTGTACAACAACGCCGCTGAAAAAGTTACAATTATTTACTTCGACTGTTTTGCCTGACATTGCCTGATTTGTCAGCTCACTCTTGTATTGGTACGCCAGTACTTTATTCTTATTTCACTACACTATTAAAGTATTAAAAAATGAACAGTCAAAATAACTGGTATAAAACTTTTTTCACTGGTCTCGCTTTGGAATTTTGGGCGAAAGCAATGACACCGGAATACACTAATGCTGAAATTAAATTTATTAAAGAGATTGTAAGTCTTGCTGAAGGAAGCAACATACTTGATGTGCCTTGTGGTTTTGGCAGGCATACTATCGCACTTGCAAAAGAGGGGTTTAACGTTACAGGTATTGATATAGCTGAAGAATATATACACACACTTAACGAGGCTATAAGTGAATTTAAATTACCTGTTACAGCCATTCGTGCTGATATCCTGGAATATGAGTTGAATGGCAACTATGATGTTGCTCTCTGTTTGGGTAACAGCTTTAGTTACTTTACTTATGCAAGTACGCTTGCCTTTGCAAAAAAAATAAATGGGGCCTTAAAAAAAGGCGGGGCTTTTGTTATTAATACGGGAGCTATAGCAGAAAGTATTCTCCCTGCTATTGTAACAAAAGATTGGATGGAGATAGATGACATGGTAATTATGATGGAAAGAAAATATCATGCAGAAAGCAGCGTGCTGCAATCTGATTATCGGATTACAAGTAAAGGCGAAACTGATCATAAAACTGCCTGGCATTACGTATACACACTTGCCGAAGTAAGGCGTTTACTTTCTGAAGCTGGTTTCAGCCAGATTGAACAATATGGCGGGTTCGATAAATCGGTTTACAAAATGGGAGATAAGCAGGCCTACATTCTTGCGAAGAAGTAACAACCAATAGTGGAAGCCAACTTCAAAATGTATGGCAGCATGCATTTTTAATTACAGGTAATCTTTCTTTATGGCTGAAGTGATATCAATGGTATCACTTCAGCCATTATTTCGCGTCATCGTCTTCAAAAGAGTTTCTTTGCTTTTTTAAATAACCTCCTGTAAGTACGGTTAAGCCATGCTTCAGGAACAGGAATAATACAAATATTCCTTGAACGTTTATCGGCTGAAAGCATTGCTCATTAGCGGCATTGAAGTAAACAAAATTTAAAACATCTAATGGCATAAAAGAATGTTTTTGAAGAAGTGAATAAGGTAGTTTCGCTTACAGTATTTATAGCATAACGAAAAGCATTATTATGAAAAGGTGTACAGCTTTATTAGTACTGATTGTTTTTATTAGTTCTGTTGTTTCTGCGCAGCAAACAGCGACACCTTTTTTTAATATAAGGATGTATGGAGCAACCGGTGATGGAAAAACGGTAGATACAAAAGCTATTAACGATGCTATTGATGCAGCAGCAAAAGCAGGCGGCGGAACGGTATTTTTTCCTGCGGGTACATACCTGAGTTACTCTATTCATCTTAAAAGCAATATCTCTTTATACCTCGATCAGGGATGTAGATTATTAGCAGCCGATTCATCGGCAGGTGGAAGATATGACGAGGCCGAACGCAAAAGGTAGTGCTTCTTAGCCTGAGAATATATATTTAAAAAGTAGGATCAGGAGGTGTGTTTACATTATTATCTCGTTCCTGGAAAGGGTACGGGAAGAAGTTGCGTTTTCTTTCAGTCTCTGGTCTTCCTAAGCGGCGCATATCTTCCAGTCGTAAGCCAGACATAAATAGTTCTATGCTCCGTTGGCGATAAATTTCTGTAAGTAACTGTGCTTGCGTATAAGAGCCGGCTAAAGCAGGCAGATCAGCACCTACGCCATAAGGATCGGCAGCAGGGTTTTTTGTAATTACTTTGTTTAATTCAGATAGAGCTTCAGTTAATTGATTCACTCTTGCATAAGCTTCAGCTTTTATAAGAATCATTTCGCCGGGTAAGTAAATAGGAACAGGTGTAGTTCCGCTGGCATAAAAACCGTTGATCCTGTATCGTGGTGCAGTTGTGGGATTAATGCCTATATAAAAAGGGATGCGCTTATCAGCCGGGTTAGGCGCTAAAGATGGAGGCAGTCCTAAAGTTGAGTCTACAGGTTGAAAAACGTTGTTAGTTGATGTTGCAGACTCGAAAACAGGATTTAATGCCTGAGCAGTATAATTAAAAGTTGATTTTTTGGTAATGTCAACCAAATTTGCTGCGGCTAAAGCCCCTGCATTGTCTCCTGCAAATAAAGAGTAGCGCGCCTTTAAGGCGTATAATGTATTTATAATATTTACTTCTGAAGGCAGCCTGTTTAAAACAGATGAGCCTGGCGGGTTAGCGTTATATACGTCAATGGCATAGTTCAATACTGTTACTGCCTTTTTAAATCCGTCTATTCTATCAATAAAGTTTACGTTTTGGCCAGTAGTATCAGGAATTTTTTGCCAGAACATGGACATGTTACCAATTGAAAGCGCTTTATAAATAGATACAAACGAAATTAAACCGCTTGCATAATTTTTATCCGCCAGCCCTTGCGCATACCTGATAACATTGTTGGCGTCAAAAATTATTTTACTACTTCTGCTCCATACATTTAATAAAACGGTGTTGGTAGCATCTACTGCCGCACCACCTGTTGACAGTTGCAGCTCCGGTATATTACCTGCATTTCGCAATACCAGCTCGTTGGTAACAAAACCATTTGCATTTACAACCGCATATAAAGTGCCTGCGGCGCTGGTAGAATATACTCTTTGAATGCCTACAGCAACTCCTGTAGCTGCTTTGTCGTTAGCGAAAGTCTGTTCTTCCGTGGCTGCGTTAGGATTTTCAAAATCCTTTTTACAACTGCTTGCAAGTACCAATAAAAGTAAAGCAGAAGAAATGATAGATTTATAATTAAACTGTTGCATAATAGGTTTTTAAAAATTTAGAATTTAGCCGAGATGCCTACACTAAAGGTTCTTGGGATAGGTGTTGCACCAAAGTCTATACCTCTTAAAACAGTGCTTTGTCCGCCAGAATTTACTTCGGGGTCAAACCCTTTGTACTTATCCCAGGAAATAAGGTTACGGCCGCTTGCACTTAACGTAAGATCGCTGAAGCCCCTCAGTTTTCCTAAATGATAAGCGAGAGATAACTCGCGTAACTTTACAAACGAACCATCATCAACCCGCCATTCTTCTATAGCATAAACGCCTGCTACATAGCCCCGTGGCAATTGACCAAGATGTTCCTGCTCTGCTATTTCACCATTGCCTACGCCTTGTCTTGTGCGCCAGTCGGCGTTCCAAACATCAACACCTTGTACCGCATCAAGCTGTAACCGTAAATCAAGCTTCTTATAATGTAACTCGTTTACAAAACTGGCAGTGTAATCAGGGTTCGGGTCACCAACAACTTTGCGAAGAGGTGTACCTGTGGGCAGGCCGGCAGCATCGCGTTGTGTTGTATAAACAAGTGCACTGGTTTGGGTTCCTCTTTCAGTTAAAGGGATGCCGGTTGTATTTTTTACCTCTCCGCCAACAGCATCTCTTGCAAAGAAAGTTCCGTAAAACACACCAATTGGCTGACCTTGTATAATGGCAACAGGGGCGCCTGCGTTTGTACTAAGTAATATTAAAGACTGCCCGATTTGAACAGCCTTGTTACGATTACGATTGAAAATGCCGGTAACATTCCATCTGAAATCTTTATTGGAATAAGGTTCCGCATTAATTACAACTTCGAAGCCTTTATTTTCTAAAGAGCCTATATTATCCAGTAAGCTCGAATAACCGGTTGTAGGTGCAACAAAACGATTAATCAAAAGGTCTTTTACTCTTTTAATATAATAGTTGAAAGTAACGCCCAGCTTATCGTTAAAGAAACCAAGATCGGTACCTAACTCCAACTCGCGCTGACGCTCAGGTTTTACATTTACGTTAGCCAGTGTGGTGCTTGAAGTAAGTGAGGTTTTACCCAGAAAAGCATTACTCGAATAAGTGTTGAAGCGAGAGTAAGCACCTATGCCAGTTAAGTTACCTGATTCTCCATAAGCCGCACGGATCTTCAATAAATTCCACCAGTTCGATTTCCAGTATTCGGCATCTGAAAGAACATAACTGCCACTTGCTTTTAAATAAACCTGGTTGCGTTCGTCTTTACCAAATACTGATGATCCGTCAACCCTTACAGCGCCGGTTAAAAACAACTGGTTCTTGTATTTAAAGTTCTGTTGCAAATAAGTACCGGATATAGATATCTCACCTCTTTCATCGGTTGGAGGCAGAATCGTGCTTGCTCCGTTTACCGTTTGTACTACCGGCGCCAGGCCTCTTCCCTGCGTTAATACATATTGGTTGCGTTCGTACTGCTGCGAGAAGCCTAATTGTGTAGTGGCAGAAAGCGTATTACTTATATTATATTGGTAGTTAGCATTCACCTCGTGGTTGATCTGGAAGAAAGTGTTTGTGGCAGCACTTGCATATCCATTCAAAGAGTCGTTGATAGGAAAGCCGCCGCCGTAAAAAGCTGTGTTCACATTATAAGGATAAGGAGGAATAAAGGTGGTGCCATTCTGGCTGTAGTTATCTATCCCTAGTGTATAATCAATATTTAAGTTTTTTGCAGGTTTTAATTTTAAACCCGTACTCGCTAAAATGCGGCTCGTATTTTCCTGCTGCCTGAAATCTTCAATTACCGAAACAGGGTTTACACGCCCTCTTTCGCCAACAGCTTTTATATTACCCAAAGCATCCCTTGTTTGTATATCGTGAAAATTACCAATAATGGTTACTGAGTTCATGGGCGAAAAGAAAGATTGCCCATTGGGTTTTTGATTTTCTTTGCTGTTAATATAATTGAGGCCGGTATTTAATGTAAGCCAGGAGGTTAATGTTTGATCGATATTGGTGCGGAAACTAAACCTTTGGAAATCTGTATTCTTAATAATTCCTTCGTTCTTAAAATAGGCGCCAGACATGAAATATTTAGTCTTTTCGGATCCACCACTCACAGAAAGATTATTATCTGTACCAATGCCGGTTCTAAAAATATAATCCTGGTAATCGTAACGTGTTACAGGTGTTGTAGTAGTTAAAGCGGGAGTAAGAATATCTTGTGTAACAGCATCAGGTGAGCCGCCAAACTTAACAGGAGCCTGGTTTACAGCTACCTTTTTACGCAGTTGATTAACCACCACATTAGTGGAAAAACTAACCTGTGCGGCACCGGTTCTTCCTCTTTTTGTAAATATTTGAACCACACCTGCATTAGCCCGCGATCCATAAATTGCGGCAGCGGCAGCGCCGTTCAATACTTCAACTCTTTCAATATCGGCAGGGTTGATATCGGCTACCCGGTTTGTACCAATAGTGCCAACAAAATTAGAACCATCGTAATTGCCTGAAGTATTGGTAACCCGGTTAGTGGCATTATTTACAATAACACCATCTACGATATATAACGGCTCTGATGAACTTGAAATAGAACTGATGCCCCGCAACCTAACAGAAATACCACCGGCAGGATCGCCAGAGTTTTGAATGATCTGCGCGCCGGCAGTTTTACCTTGTAATGCCGCTAACACATTACTGGTTGCGCCTCGTGTAAGGTCCTCCGCTTTTATTGTACTAATATAACTGCCCAACTGCCTGCGGGTGGTTCCGGCTGACGTGCCGGTAACAACAACTTCATCCAATCCTGTAACGTCAGTTGCTAAGGATATATTAAAGGTAAAAGCAGTTTGGCCTGCGGTAACAGTAAAAGTTCTTTCCTGTGTTTTAAAACCAACGGAAGAGAATTGCACTACTTGCTGACCATTTCGTAAATTAGCAGTAAGCCCATAATTTCCTTCATTATCGGTAGTAGTTCCCGCAGTTGTGTTTCTGATTAAAACAGTTGCCCCGGGAACTCCCGAACCATTTGGTTCTGTTATTCTGCCGGAAATTTTTACCTGCCCAGAAACGAAACCGCCAATAAGCGTAAACAATGTAAACAACAACAGGTTTTTACTAAAGCTTTGGCATGTGTGTCTATTTATTTTCATATAAGCGTGTTTCGGATGAGTATTAAAGGTTGTTTATAAATTTCGTAAGTGCAACTGTTTGATTAAAAAATATTCAAACCCAGAAAGACGGTGATGCTGCATACTATCAATTCTTCAATTTCAAGCAGGCTCATTTTTAAAATAGACAATACATCTGCTCATTGTGCTGTATGGAAGTGATATTACGGCAAACCTTAATTAATTATATTTCATTCTGAAGTTGTAATATCCTGTAATAACAGAGCTTCAGGTACTACAAAGCAAATGCATATAAGTTGCAGTAAATTTGAGCTGAATAGTTCTCACGGATATAGCAGGTATTTTTGCCGCATTTTTTTATAGTTGCTTAAACCAGGTTCCCAGCTTTTACGGATTTCCTCCTCAGACAAGCCTGCGATTATCTGTTCCTTCAACTGTGCAGTGCCCGACAATTTATCTATGTTACCAATCTGCTTGCTTTGGGTATAATCAAAAAATTTCTCTTTAAGGGGATAGGCTTTATAC
>MWYU01000038.1 GCA_002050375.1 Chitinophagales bacterium 62-2 | reverse complement strand
GAACAGCTACAAAGCAAAAAAGGAATTGAAGGACTGCTGGTTGGGGCCTATGGAATGATTGACGGACAAGGAATTGGCGGCGCTTCCGGATGGATGGTAGGCGCTACCAATTGGGTTTATGGCGACGTAGTATCAGACGATGCTTATAAAGGCACAGATGCTAATGACCAGCCACAAATGACAGAAATAGAATTATGGAATTCACAGGCTGCCAATACCTATTTTTATTATAAATGGTTATCGTTATATGATGGAGTTGCCCGAACTAATGATATTATAAAATTTGCCAATCAAATTACTGACTTAACAGAGGCTGATAAGAAAGATTATATAGCACAGGCAAGATTCTTAAGAGGTCATTTCCATTATGAGGCAAAGCGGCTTTGGAACAAAGTACCCTACATAAGTGAAGCCAGTACTAACCATGATAATAAAACTGATATATGGCCAATGATTGAGGCCGATTTTAAATTTGCTTACGATAACTTATTGGGTACTCAGCCAGTGGTGGGTAAAGCAAATAAATGGGCTGCAGGAGCGTACCTTGCTAAGATATTGATGTACGAGAAAAAATTTGCCGAAGCAAGAACTCTGTATGATGTAATTATAGCCCAGGGACAAACTTCAAATGGTAGAAATTATGACCTGCAGGATCAGTATTGGAAAAACTTTGATGTCGCTTTTGAAAACAGTGTCGAAGCGGTTTTCTCACAACAAACTCAGGCAAGTGGCATAGTTAACGCTGCTGCTGAAACTAGTTATGAACTCGCCTATCCTTATGGAGGTGTTTGGGGCTGCTGCGGATTTTTCCAACCATCTCAAAACCTTGTGAACGCCTTTAAAGTAGATGAGACAACCGGGCTTCCTTTTCTAGACGAGTCATACAATAATACTAACCTCAAAAACGATGAAGGTGTTCTCGCAAATGCTCAATTTGAGAATGATGCTACAACACCTTTGGATCCACGTTTAGACTGGACAGTGGGAAGAAGAGGTATCCCTTATTATGATTTCGAACCTCATCCCGGTCGTAGCTGGATACGTGATCAAGCCTACGCCGGTCCTTATAGCCCTAAAAAACATGTTACTAAAAAATCAGATCTTGGTAATTTTACTAACGTCAGTAATTTTAGGCAAACAGCTAAAAATTATAATATTATCCGCTTTGCTGATGTATTGTTAATGGCTGCTGAAGCAGAGATTGAAGGTGGTTCGCTTACTAAAGCCCAGGAATACATTAATCGGGTAAGGGCAAGAGCAGCTAATC
>MWYU01000030.1 GCA_002050375.1 Chitinophagales bacterium 62-2 | reverse complement strand
TTTTATTTTCATTATTGTAATCCTGCCCGATACGCACACCCTGGGTTAATGGTTCTTTAAATAAGGAAGCGGCTTTCGTTTTGCCAACTTCCTTGCCGTCAACGCTCATACTCATTTCTTCATTTGCTGATAGCCGGGCAAGCAAATCAAATCTTTCAGGCAGTGTTCCGGTTGATGAGGCTTTATAGGTTTTACCTCCTTGTTTTACTACCATATTAAGCTTTCCGTTTTGAATGTATAATCCATACCCTGCATCTTTACCTCCCTGGGCTATAATAACTCCCTGTAATTCCCGTGTTTCCGCTTTAGAAATTACCCCTTTGATAATAATTTCTTTACCAGTAACGTCAGGAGGATATAGCAGAGAACCTCTTCTTGTTAAGGCATAAACTTCCTCGCTTAATGCTTTGTTTATACGATCTGTAAAACCCGACATCTGCATTTCAGGAGAAGCAGGAGGAGCCTTTGCTGCTGCTGCCTTAAAACCATCTTCATGTGTTATAGCGGCTGCAAGCAATGCTCTCGATAGCCATTCATCGTTACCATTTTCAGGCTTAAGTGATACGGCATATATGAGTTCTCCTATTTTTTGCGATTTAGGCATAGCGGTAATGGCTATCACTGCTGCCATACGGGTATTTAAGTTAGGATCGTTTAGCAGATTAGCTGTTTGAATAAGAGCTTCGGATTGCTGATTTTTTGGCAAAACCTGTACGGCTGCTTTTCTAACACCGGCAGCAGGATGCGATAGCGCTTTGGTAACAACCTGCATTGCTTCAGTATTAGACCCCTCTAATACACCTAAACCCTGAAGTGTCCATATAGCATGAACGGCAGGACTGTTTAAACCTATGTCGTCAACTTTTTGATTATTTATTATTCTGTAAAGTGCCGGAAGCGCCTCCATCTTTTTTGCTTCTACCAGCAACCGTTGAGCAGTCATACGCCAAAACATATTATCACTTTCTAAGGCTGCCAATAGACCGGGCATATCATCTTTCGTCAATTTAACTGGTGTATAAGGCTTAGCTTTTTTATAGATAACTCTATAAATGCGTCCATATTCAAGATCACGTAAAGGACTTATAAATGCGTTTCCCTGGCCTCTTGGCTGCTCTTTAAAAGGCAACACCATTTCAGAAGGGGCCTGGCGTTCTACAAACACATTATGCTGAATAATGAAGTTATACCAGTCGGCCACCCAAACGGCACCATCAGGACCTACTTCTGCATGCACCGGACCAAACCATTCATCTGAACTGGCCATTAAG
>MWYU01000042.1 GCA_002050375.1 Chitinophagales bacterium 62-2 | reverse complement strand
CCTTCCTGGTTAAAATATTCTCCTCTTAATGCATACCGAAGGTTTTCATTTCCACCGGTTGCTGTTAATTGATACTGTTGTTGCTGTGCAGTTCGTAATACTACATCCAGGGCATCAACATCATAAGTATTACGGCCTTCAAGAACATCTATTACTTCCTGCGGAACTTTTCTAAACCAGGTAGAATAATTACCGGAAACGTCACGCCCTTCATCAATATTCCTGTTACGTATACCGTCATAGTAATATTTAGCCTGCTCCATCGCCGTCAAAAACTTTGGTCTTTTAGCTACTTTTTGCCAACCCGTATATGTGTCAAAAGTAATAGTTGGCTTACCTGCTCTTCCCCTTCTGGTATTAATAATTATAACACCATTTGATCCCCTTGAGCCATAAATAGCAGTAGCAGAAGCATCCTTTAAAATATCAAGCGTTTCAATATCATTTGGATTTAAAGTTTCAATATTTGAAGTAGGAAAACCATCTACAACATACAATGGCCCGGCACCTGCAGAAATACTGCCTATACCTCTTATTCTTATTTGTGGTGAAACACCTGGCTCACCAGATACAGGCTTAACCTGAACACCGGCAACTTTTCCAAGAAGCGCCTGGTCTACCCTGGTAACTGCTAAATCTTTTATCTCTTTATTACCTACCGAAGCTACCGCACCCGTTAAGTCTCTTCGTCTTTGAGTACCATATCCAACCACTACTACCTGATCTAAATTTGCCACATTAGCCCTCATCTTTATTATGAGTGAAAGAGAAATATCATCTTTAATATTATAGCCTCCGAGGGTTTGCGTTTCAAAACCAACATTAGAAAATGTAAAGCTGTAAGGGCCTCCGGGAGAAACCCGCGTAAATGTAAAAATGCCGGAACTATCAGTACTTGTTCCCGCTGTAAAGTTGGTTTTCGTATTTCTTACAATAACAGAAACTCCTGCTATAGGATCACCGTCATTACTTGTTACTAATCCTTTTACTAAGCTTGGTTTTTCCTGGGCAGATGAATTAGAAGCATGAAGAATAAAAATAGAAAACAGTAATGCACAAAAAGTAGCCTTGGGTTTAAGTGGATTTAATCTCATATGGCCTGCAGTTTTTATTTTGAAAAAAGTAATGAAGGAACCCGGTCTTTGCTATTATTATCGAGCTCAATTGTATCGTAGATAGTAATACGGGTAAAAAAGGTTTTACCCTTACAAAAAATAAAAAAAATTTTCATTTATCTCCAATTGCTCTCCAATTGCTCTCCAATTGCTCTGGGAGACAGTAATAC
>MWYU01000692.1 GCA_002050375.1 Chitinophagales bacterium 62-2 | reverse complement strand
GGAACATACTGTGTAAAAAAAGGATAACTTATGGCAGAGGTGTCAGCTATATTTTGCATCGTTGAATCCGTAACCGAAAATGGAAGTTTGAGTTCTTTGTAAGCATTCAGGATGTCTTGTACTTGCCCGTTTTCATTCGCCGCCATCTTTTTTTTCTCCTTACAGCTCCACAGCACTGCTATAAATAACAGAGCAACTAAATATTTTGCCATCATTTATATTTAAAAAAAATAAAATTAGGGTATTAATTGTTTGCGGTAAGAAATTGTGAGATTTTAAAACATTCGTTTTCCTGCAATTAACTTCTAATGATTATATCCTTTTAAACCAATAGTAATTGTTAGGAATAGAACTTGTAAGCATTATTTAATTGTCGTTTTCCTTTAAAATGGAGAACTAAGGAATGTTTACATTTGACAAAAAATGCTTTTGGGAAATTGGAAGATCACAGAGGATAGCATAACATGGAATGATGAAAGATTGCAACAATATGTGATACCTGCAGGGCACCTGAATATAACTATGGTTGATTTTGCCAGCAATGTAACTTTTTACGAAAGCATACTTCTTGCCACCAATGAAGATTGGTTAACGCAGAATGACTTGTACGACCTTAATTATGCTTTTGTATATGCCATCGCTAAATTTGGTCTTGATTTTAACTATGATATCTTTGATGCAACACTTGCCCAGCAGTATGAACAGTTTGAGCGGGAAGATGAGGAAGACCTATAGCGATAATGCCTGTATTTTTAATTAAAGAAAGATCTGAGTTACCGCTTTGGTATTATGGTAATTGATTGAAGCAGTGCATATATAAAAAAGGTATATGGCTATTGTACCAGTCCCGTTACCGAAAAAATGAATTTTAAACCTGCAGATGTTATTGCAGACGTTGATGCAGGAACAGGATATTATACCTTCTAAGCTTGCGCCAAAAGTACCGGAGGGAAAATTGTAAGCAGTAGAAGGATATTCAAGATATTTTTCATTATTTATTAAAGCCAATTCTCTTTGAGCGTCTATCTAAGCTTAGTTAGCCTTTAATAACATTATTATTTTTACCCTTTTTCAATTCTTCAATTAGTTTGGTTAAAGTCTCTATACTACTTTTTAATTCTTCAATATCTTTTGTACCTGCTACAGGCGCATCTTTTTCTTCAGCATCGCGGCCAATAAAAAATGTAGCGAAGGTAGCAGTAACATAACCGAAAATAGTATAGCCAAAAACTGCTATTAAGAATGCAAGTCCTCTGCCTTCAGGCGTGGAAGGATTAAATTCATTTCCGGCTGTTATAACCCTCATTGCGGTCCACCACAAAGCCATTCCATAATTATTAAAACCAGGGGTTGAATTTTCAAGCGCATACATACCGGCAGCGCCGGCAAAAGTTACAATAAGTGTAATCGTTAAAACATAACCGGCAGCCCGTCTTTTCATTGTTGCTCCTAAACTTCTCATACTCCTGTTTAAAGAAGAAACAATGCGAACAAGCCTGATGCCTCTTAAGCCTCTTAGCAACCGGACAATTCTAAAAATACGAAAGACCCTCAAAGCAGGGATAAGAAGAGAGATAGCTGTTAACCAGTTCCTCTTTAAAAAACTAACCTTACCCGGCGCTAATATAAACTTGACAATAAAATCAATTATGAAAACAATCCAAATCGTCAAACTTGCATATTCGAGTGGTTTATTTAATCCCCATACCAATTCAATCACTAATAGAACCAGCCATACAAAGCCTAAAAAAATCATAGGACCTTCTAATAGTTTTTCTATTGAGGTAAGCAGTTTCTTTCTCTCGGTAACTAATTGCTCTTTCATCTGGGGGCTATATTAGAGTGTATGCATCTTTATTAAAACTAATGTATCTGCAGAAAATCACTATAGATTAATCTTCTTTTGTTTTTACTGGTGGTATTAGTTGTTTGTTTGCATATAGGTGAATATTGTCTTTAAATTGTCTGTAATTTTATGAATAAGTAACTATATAATCTTACGCCGCGTTTTTACTTTATGATTTAACTTTCTACTCATGAAATGGCTATTTTTTCTATTACTTTTCGTCATATTTTTTTCGGGTTGTGATATGCGTAACCGTGAGCAGGCGCTGGACATGAAAGAGGCAGAACTTAATCAAAAAGAGCAGGCTCTTTTAGTTAAGGAAAAATCAATACAACTGAAAGAAGTTGAACTGTTTAAAAGGGAAAAGTTATTAGATAGTACATCAAATAAAACTGTGGCAGATACCTTAGCTGCCTTACATCCTGCCCTTTCCGGTTTATATAATGTAACAATGAGGTGTACGGAAACAACCTGTGCGGGGTCTGCAGTTGGGGATACAAAAAATGAACAATGGGAAATCATAATCCAAAATAATACGGTGATTGTAAAGGCAATGAGCGATAAGAAACTGGTGCGGATTTATTCAGGAAGTTATGCAGGTGATTTTATAGAATTAATAGCACAACAAGATAATATTAACCCGCAAACAGGTAAAATGGTTGTAAGGTTACAGGAAACCAAAGAAAAGGAATTGGAAGGGCAACGTGAAATTATCAGGCCGGAAGATTGCAGAATTGTATACAGCCTGGAATTAAAAAAACAACAAAGTCCGCTTCAACTTTAATTAAGTATTATGTTCTTATTATCCGGATTGGATTTTACCTTACCGCTCAAAAACCCGGTCATCATTTTTTCGTTGGTGCTGTTTATTATCCTGTTCGCTCCACTGCTGCTTAACAAGCTTAAAATTCCGCATATTATAGGTCTCATTGTAGCTGGTATCATTATTGGTCCTTACGGGTTTAACCTTCTTATTCGTGATAGCAGTATTGTATTATTTGGAACTGTGGGGTTGTTATACATAATGTTTACTGCAGGTTTAGAAATAGACCTTGAGGAGTTTAAGAAGAACCGGTTTAAAAGTTTCGTATTTGGTCTTTATACGTTTCTTGTACCTCTGGTTTTAGGTACTATTGCAGCTTATTATTTATTAGCTTTTGATCTGCCCACCTCTGTATTGCTTGCAAGCATGTTTGCTTCGCATACTTTATTAGCTTACCCCATTGCAAGCAGGTATGGTATTACACGAATTCGCTCGGTAACCCTCACCATCGGAGGAACAATTATCACAGATATTTTAGCGCTGTTGGTTTTAGCAGCAATTGTGGGCATGTATAAAGGTGACATAACTCCTGCCTTTTGGATAAGGCTTGCCATTTCATCTATCATTTTTGCAGCTATTGTCCTTTTTCTATTTCCCATAATTGCCAGGTGGTTTTTTAAAAAATTTGACGATAATGTATCCCAGTATATTTTTGTTTTAGCTATAGTTTTTCTCGGCTCCTTTCTTGCTGAAGCTGCCGGCCTCGAAGCCATTATCGGAGCCTTTCTTTCGGGGCTTGCTATTAACCGCTTTATACCTCATACTTCTCCTTTGATGAACAGGATAGATTTTGTAGGCAATGCCTTATTTATTCCCTTCTTTTTAATTGGGGTAGGAATGCTTGTTGATTTTAGTGTTCTTTTTAAAGGCTTTGGGGCGCTTAAAGTAGCAGGCGTGATGATAGTGATGGCGGTAATTACCAAGTATATAGCAGCATACTTTACACAGAAAACATTTAAGCTGTCTGCAGATGAAAGGCAAATGATCTTCGGACTTAGTAATGCAAGAGTGGGTGCAACACTTGCTGTTGTATTAGTTGGTTATAGCGTAATATTAGGTGAAACTCCTGCAGGTGATCCCATACGTTTGCTAAACGAAGATGTTTTGAACGGTACTATCATTATGATATTAGTTACCTGTACAATAAGTTCTCTTGTTGTTGAAAAAGCTTCAAGAAAAATTGCTTTATCAGAAAGCGCTAAAAAAGATATTACCCAAAGTGCTGCAACAGAAAAAATCCTTATTTCACTGGCATATCCCGAAACAGTTAACAACCTGGTTGATCTTGCGTTTTTATTACAACCCAATAAAAATAAATCCCCTCTATACGCACTGCATGTAATTGGCGAGATGGATTCATCTGCGGATGGACAGGCAACAGGAAAAAAGATGATGGAAAAGGCAATTAAACATGCTGCTGCTACTGACAATGAAATTATTCCACTTACAAGATTTGATTTAAATATAAGTAACGGCATTGTATATACTATAAAGGAACACAACATAACAGATGCAATAATAGGGTTACATCATCTTGCAGAACAGAGTCAAACATTTTTTGGACCGGTAACTGAACACATACTTGAAGGTACTGGTGAAACTGTTTTCATTTATAAAGCACAGCAGCCTATTAATACACTGGAAAGAATAGTAGTGGCCGTTCCTCCAAACGCAGAGTACGAAAAAGGTTTTCATCACTGGTTTAACAGGATAGCAAATATATCAAGGGAAACGGGATTGCCTTTACTAATGTATACAACTTCGGTAACAGGAAAGCTGCTTACTGAAGTTAACAGTTCAACTTTAAATATTACCTATCAGCAATTTGATGATTGGTCAGAATTTTTGATTTTCAGCAGAGAAGTGAAGCAGAATGATTTGTTTATAATTATCTCATCCCGGAAAGGCTACTTGTCTTACAATCCTGAAATAGATAAGCTGCCAAAATACCTTACAAAATATTTTGCTGATAACAGTTATATTATTCTTTATCCCGGTCAAATTGAAGATACCTCAAACTTGAATTTAAAACCTTTAGAGGAGAATGCAGAAGTATTAGGAAAAGCAGGCGACTATGTGAAGAGTATTTTTACAAAAGGGAAATAAATTTTATTGCAAGAGTGAGTACCTCACATCAGCAAAAGTTTATTCTCAAGGCCTGCAAAAAAAACACGCTCAGAAAAGTAAGTTCCGTCTGTTGCCGAAAGGTCAGGATATGCCCTAAATTTGGTCTAACTATGACATTTTTGATGCAACACTTGTTCAACAGTATGAACAGTTTGAGAGAGAAGATGAGGAAGACCTTTAGCGATAATCCTTGTAATTGAACTCTAATAGTATCGCTGCTAATTCCTGGTATTTTTGTAATTCTTTAAATCAATACACTTATAATCTTATATGAAGTCTTTTGTAATTGGTATGATAACTCTTTTATTTTTTGGCTCAGCTACACCTGCTGTTGCCCAAAAAAGTGCTGCTAAAAAAGTGGTAGCAGCTAATACTTATACCTATCGTCCGAGATCTGCAGATGGTATAGGGAAATTTTATTTTGGTCGCGAGATAGCGCATATCATGGGCTCCGGCAATGCTTCCTGGTTGGAGAGATCAAGCAGGCCCGAGGAGGAAAATACAAATCTTGCTATCGAAAGAATGAACCTCAAACCTACTGATGTAATTGCAGACATCGGCGCAGGAACGGGATATTATACTTTTAAGATCGCTCCAAAAGTACCGGACGGAAAAGTGTATGCTGTGGAAGTTCAGGATGCTATGATCGCGTATCTTAATAACAGGAAAAAAGAATTGAATAATAATAATGTGGAGGTAGTAAAAGGCGGAAGTATGTCTCCCAATCTTCCCGCCAATAGTATTGATATGGTAGTAATGGTAGATGTTTACCATGAATTAGAAAATCCTGCTGAAATATTGCAGGCCATCAAAAAGTCGCTAAAAAAAGATGGGAAAATCTTATTGATAGAATATAAGGGAGAAGATCCGTCGGTACGTATAAAGCCATTACACAAAACAACGGTGGCCCAATTAAATAAAGAGTTAAGTGCAAATGGATTTAAGCTTGCGTATAAAGGAGACTTTTTACCTATACAGCATTTTCTGTTGTATCAAATGAATTGAGCCTGAACTCTTACAAAGCCAATGAAATATGTCTGCGGTTGAAATAAAAACATTTGCCTGCCGGCTTCACTCCCAAATCAGTTTTTAACTTAACAATTGCAATTTCTTTGCTTCCATTACCTTTGCGGCCGCAAAGGCTCAAGGTATAAGGGCAGTTGTAACTCATTACTTTCCTTCTACCTTTTGCCCTTAAACCGTTAGCTAAAAAATGAAATACGAGAAAGAAATAAGCCGGCGCAAAACCTTTGCTATCATCAGCCACCCTGACGCTGGTAAAACAACCTTAACAGAGAAGTTTCTGTTGTTTGGCGGCGCAATACAAACGGCTGGTGCAGTAAAGAGCAATAAGATTAAGAAGCATGCAACCAGCGACTTCATGGAAATTGAAAGGCAGCGTGGTATTTCGGTAGCTACATCTGTAATGAGCTTTGAGTATAAAGACATGCTTATAAATCTGCTTGATACACCTGGTCACAAAGACTTTGCTGAAGATACTTACCGTACCCTTACTGCTGTTGACAGCGTAGTGTTGGTGGTAGATAGTGTAAACGGGGTAGAGGAACAAACACGGCGGCTAATGGAAGTGTGCCGTATGCGCGACACACCGGTTATTGTGTTTATAAACAAAATGGACCGCGATGGCAAGAACCGTTTCGACCTGCTCGAAGAAATTGAAAAGGAATTGCATATCTCGCTACATCCGATGACATGGCCTATTAACCAGGGCAAGGATTTTAAAGGTGTATATAACCTGCACGATAAGAACCTGGTACTGTTTACTGCAAGTACCAAAGGCGGAGATGAAGACACTGTTGAAATAGAAGACCTCAACGATAAAATACTGGACGAAAAAATAGGAGAGCGTGATGCATCAACTTTGCGCGAAGATGTGGAACTGATAGATGGTGTGTATGGTCAACTAAATTCTAATGACTACCTCTCTGGAAAAATCGCTCCCGTTTTTTTCGGGAGTGCCGTTAATAATTTTGGTGTAAAGGAACTCCTTGATACTTTCATTCGCATTGCGCCAACACCAAGAGACAGGGATACGAATGTTCGTGCGGTGAGTGTGGCAGAGCCGAAGTTCAGTGGCTTCATTTTTAAAATTCACGCCAATCTCGATCCCAAGCATCGGGACAGGATTGCTTTTTTGCGCGTTTGCAGCGGCAGGTTCGAGCGTAATAAATATTTTCATCATGTGCGTATAGATAAGGATGTTCGTTTTAGCAACCCTTATTCGTTTCTTGCCAGGGATAAAGAGGTGGTAGATGAGGCGTTTCCTGGCGATGTGGTAGGCCTTTTTGATACAGGAAATTTTAAAATTGGGGATACCTTAACCGAGGGCGAGGAGTTTTACTTCACTGGTATTCCTACTTTCTCTCCTGAAATTTTTAAAGAAGTAGTAAACAAAGACCCTTTAAAAACCAAACAATTAGAGAAAGGTCTGCTACAATTAACTGATGAAGGGGTAGCGCAATTATTTACCCAATTTGGAGGTAATAAAAAGATCATTGGTTGTGTGGGTGAGCTTCAGTTCGAAGTTATCCAGTACCGCTTGCTGCATGAATATGGCGCATCGGTTCAGTTCAACAGTTTGCCTTTTTACAAAGCCTGCTGGCTCAGCTCAAAAGACCCAAAAAAACTTGAAGACTTTGCCCGTTTTAAGCAGGCAAACGTGGGGGCAGATAAAGATGGTAACATGGTTTACCTGGCACAAAGCGAGTGGTTTTTAAACACTGAAAGACAGAATAATGCTGAGATTGAATTTCACTTTAGCAGCGAGATACATAAGTAGGAGAGGAGGAGGTAGCCCCGGCCCTAAAGGGAGAAGAGAGATTACCTTTATAATGGAAAATAATTTAAATTGATGAATGAGTATAACTATAAAAATAGTTTTTCAGGCTCCCCTTTAGGGGCGAAGGGGCTTGAGCATTATAACATAATAATCATAGGTGGCGGCCCTATCGGCCTTGCATGTGCGTTGGAAGCAAAAAAGGTGGGATTAAGTTATATCATCATAGAGAAAGGAACACTTGTTAACTCGTTGTACAATTACCCGGTTAATATGACCTTCTTTTCAACAAGCGAAAGACTGGAAATTGACGGAATTCCTTTTGTGAGTAATAACCCTAAACCAAACCGCAGCGAAGCACTGGAGTATTATCGCAGAGTTGCCATTGCAGGAGGTGTAAGTATAAAGATGTTTGAAGAGGTAGTTGATGTAAAAAAATACGCGGGTGTTTTTACTGTAACCACATCTAAAGGGCTGTATACTTCAAATAACATTATTATCGCTACCGGTTTTTACGATATACCTTACCTGCTTAATGTAGCGGGCGAGAAGTTACCTAAGGTGACACATTATTATAAAGACCCTCACTTTTATGCTTTTCAAACAGTGGTTGTGGTAGGCGCAGCAAATTCTGCAATAGATGCCGCTCTTGAAACCTGGCGTAAAGGCGCAGAAGTAACCATGGTAATAAGAACTAACGAGGTTAGTGACAGGGTAAAATATTGGGTAAAGCCTGATATCGAAAACCGTATTAAGGAAGGTTCGATTAAAGCTTACTTTAATTCTACAGTTGCCGAAATAAAAGAGGAAGAAGTTGATATTAATACACCTGAAGGTTTAGTTACAATAAAAAACGATTGGGTGATTGCAATGACAGGATACCAGCCTAACCTTTCATTTCTTAAAAACAATAGTATTAAATTATCGGATGATGACGTTCGGAAACCAGCGTATGATGAAGAAACGCATGAGACAAACGTGCCTGGTGTTTACTTAGCCGGGGTTATCTGCGGAGGTATGAATACGCATCGCTTATTTATTGAGAACTCGAGAGAGCATGCGGTTAAGATTGTGAGACATATAGCAGCAGTGAATAATGAATAATGATTAATGAATAAAGAATGATCAGTCGTGTTTTTC
Source organism: Chitinophagales bacterium 62-2 (assembly GCA_002050375.1). GTDB lineage: Bacteria > Bacteroidota > Bacteroidia > Chitinophagales > Chitinophagaceae > Segetibacter. Next base: position 6,465 of record MWYU01000692.1, on the reverse strand, counting down.
TTGCAATCAATAAATCCCAAATCTCATAAATCCTGGTTTAGAAAGTAAGCTGCTTCAAACATTATCCCATACATTTTGCAGTTCAGGAGTTATAATGCAATCAGCCTCTAAAGTAAATTCAAAAGCATTCTTGTATTCCTGCAATTGATAATGGCCATTAACTAACTGATATATTTCAATACTTTCTTTTCTGGCATCTGCAATAAGATAATACTTCACTCCTTCGCGTTCATAATAATCGTATTTAATACCTCTGTCCCTTTCTTCGGTAGATTTCGATAATATTTCAACAATTAAAGCAGGGGGAAAGTCCAGATAGTTTCTATTTATTTTACCGCAAACAATAAGGATATCGGGTTCAAATATGGTATCATCAGAAATTTTATAATCCAATGGGTCATAAGCTTTACAAGATTTGCACTTACTTTTCCTTAAGGCTAAAGTAAGTTCGGTTCTTAACTCTCCTGCAACTCTCTGATGTTCAGGAACAGGCATTGGGCTCATAGCTATAGGATGTCCTTCAATAAGTTCCCATCGCCCTTCCCAGTTTAGCCAATCATCATAAGTATAATGCGGAAGAAATTTTTCTGCTAATCCCATACCTTAAAATTACATTTCTTATTCCACAAAATTTTAGAAGGCAGCATGAATGCCTACATACGTGTATGGAGTTATTGTTATCAATTCATTTTTAACTGCATCACTTACCTGTAATGCTTCTATAAACTGTTGTATATCTTCTTTGGTTATTAAAGCCTTGCCTCTTGTTAACTCTTTCAATGCTTCATAGGGCTCTGGATAATTTTCTCTTCGAAGTATTGTTTGAATTGCTTCAGCAATTACTGCCCAATTATTATCAAGGTCTTCTTTGATTTTGCTTTCATTCAGCAACAACTTGCTTAAACCTTTTTCAAGAGAGTTTAAAGCAATAAAAGTATGCGCTACAGGAACGCCGAGATTGCGAAGAACAGTGCTGTCTGTTAAATCTCTTTGTAAGCGACTTATCGGAAGTTTGGCAGATAGATGTTCAAGTAAAGCATTAGCCATTCCTAAGTTACCTTCTGCATTTTCAAAGTCTATTGGGTTTACTTTATGCGGCATGGCGCTGCTTCCAACTTCGCCTTGTTTTGTTTGTTGTTTAAAATAATCCATGCTAATGTAAGTCCAGGCATCGCGACAAAGATCTGTAAGAATATTGTTGATGCGTTTAATGCAATCGAATTGTGCAGCAAGGTTATCGTAGTGTTCTATCTGCGTGGTAAATTGAAGACGCTTTAGTTTAAGAATATTGTCAACAAATTCATTACCCAACTTCACCCAATCTTTGCCGGGAAAAGCGATATGATGTGCATTAAAATTACCGGTAGCTCCACCAAATTTTGCTGAAAAAGGGATGTATGAGAATTGGGTAGCCTGGTTATCTAAACGCTCAACAAATACCATAATCTCTTTACCGAGAGTAGTGGGAGAAGCAGGTTGGCCATGTGTACGTGCAAGCATGGGGATGTTCTTCCATTGAATTGCTAACTTCTGCAAATTGTTTCTAAGGTGGGCAATGGCAGGCAAATATTCATGCTCCATGCATGCCTTCCAGCTTAAGGGCATAGAGGTGTTATTTATGTCTTGCGAGGTAAGGCCGAAATGTATCCATTCTTTCAAATGCGATGCTTCTGCCTTATCTAATTGTTCTTTCAAAAAATATTCAACCGCTTTTACATCGTGGTTGGTTATTGCTTCTATATCTTTTATTCGTTGCGCATCATGCAAGCTAAACTCTTCGCTAACTTTTTTTAATTGGTTCCTGCTTTTGGCGCTTAGCTCAAAAAAATCTTTATCAGCAAGGAAAAAGAAATATTCAACTTCAACCAATATGCGGTGTTTTATTAAGGCATATTCCGAAAAGTATTCGTCAAGAAATTCTACCTGCTTCCGGTAGCGACCATCAATGGGAGAAATAGCGGTAAGCTTGTTAAGTTGCATTATGAGTTGATGGATGTTAGTTGATAGTATGATAACAGATGACTGAAGGCAGGTGATAATCTATAGATTGCCTAAATGATGTTTGATAATTAACACAAATGATTAAGATTTTGGCAGACAAATTAATGGCAGTTGGAAATTAGTATACTTCTAACCCAGTTATCCTTCAACGGTGATCTGTCATCTTCTTAACCGTCATCTCTCAACTAACGTGTATCAACTACCTTCGCGCAAAAATAGATGAATTGGATAAGATTATAAAGGTTGGAGCAGTAAGTTATCTTAACACAAAACCTTTGATTTATGGCTTTAAACACGGTCATAAGGTTGAACATATGGAGTTGATAGAAGACTATCCTTCAAAAGTAGCGGCAATGCTGCTGAATGATGAAATTGATGTTGGATTGGTGCCGGTTGCCATTATTCCCAGGCTTAAAGAAGCTCATATTATTACGGATTATTGCATAAGCGCTGAAGGTCCCGTAGCTTCAGTTTGTATTTTTAGTGATGTGACTATAATGAACGTTGAAAAAGTTCTGCTCGATTATCAAAGTAAAACTTCAGTTGCCTTAGCCAAAATTTTATTGAAGCATTACTGGAAAATATCACCACTGGTTGAAGATGCAAAAGAAGATTTTAGAGATCATATAAAAGGAACAATTGCCGGAGTTGTAATTGGCGACAGAGCCTTTGAGCAACGAAAAGAGTCGCCTTACATCTATGACCTCGCTGAAGCCTGGATAAACATGACAGGTTTGCCATTTGTATTTGCAGCATGGATTGCAAACAAAAAACTTCCTGATAATTTTATTGAAACTTTCAATGCAGGCAACAAAATAGGGTTGCAGAATATTGATAAGGTGATAGCAGAGAATGATTATAATAAATATGATTTGAATAAGTATTTCAGAGAAAACGTTAGCTACCAACTAACTCCTGAAAAAATGCAGGGATTGAATAAATTTTTCGAGTTGTTATCAACCCTTTGATTCAAGTCTCAAACATAAGTGCTTTATTGTTAGCTCTTTTAAGTATCCAAAATACTTCAAGGGTAAACCAGTGCCTTTGCAGGATAAAACCCAGGCGAACAATATATTCTCTTTAATTAGCAAAGCGGTAGGTTAATAACTGGGTAAAACTGCTTGTTGTAATAAAGCAACGGATAAAACTTTGAGGCTTTACTTTTGCAATCAGTTATTCAAAATCATAAACATTAGGCTGTTATATTTATGGAATTAGGAATTACAACCTTCATAGAAAGAACTCCCGATCCTTTAACGGGTAACATTATAAGCGCTCATGAACGTATGAGTAATTTACTGGAAGAAATTGAATTGGCAGAGCAGGTCGGACTGGATGTATTTGCAATTGGTGAACATCATCGTCCTGATTTTTTAGCTTCTTCGCCTGCTGTAATACTTGGTGCTGCTGCTGCAAAAACAAAAACGATTAAGCTTTCAAGTGCAGTTACTGTTTTGAGTTCTGATGATCCGGTTCGGGTGTTCCAGGACTTTGCTACAATAGATTTATTGTCAGGTGGAAGAGCTGAGATTTGGGCAGGTCGCGGTTCTTTTATCGAATCCTTTCCGCTTTTTGGTTACGATCTCAAGGACTACGATGAATTGTTTTCGGAGAAGCTGGAATTGCTTGTTAAAATTAATGAGAGCGAAAAAATTACATGGAAGGGCAAGCACAGGTCGCCTATTAATAACCTTGGTGTTTACCCCCGGCCTTTCCAGGATAAGTTGCCTATATGGGTAGCAGTCGGGGGCACTCCTGAATCTGCGGTGCGGGCAGCAACACTTGGTTTGCCACTTGTACTTGCTATTATAGGAGGAATGCCAAATCAATTTGTTCCACTAATTAAATTGTTTAGAGACTCTGCAAAAAAAGCCGGACATGATCAACTAAAAGTGGCCATTAATTCGCATGCTTTTATTGCTGATACTTCTCAGCAAGCTGCTGATGATTTCTATCCTTCTTATTCTTTGGTAATGAATAAAATTGGACGTGAAAGAGGATGGTCCGGAATGGGCCGGGAACATTACGAAGCAATGCGATACAAATCAGGTTCCTTATTAGTTGGAAGCCCTGAGCAGGTGGCTGAAAAAATTTTATATGAACATGAATTGTTTAAGAACGATCGCTTTTTACTGCAATTCAGTGTTGGTACAATGCCCCACGATAAGGTGATGCATGCAATAGAATTGTTTGGAACTAAAGTGGCGCCGGTGGTGAGGAAAGAGTTAGCCGGGAAAGAAGTGTTAAACTTATAATCTTGGCGCCTTAGGCTTAACCGGTTTATCAAATGCATTTGCACCCCTAACTTTCAGCTTTCTTCTATACACCTTATCTCCAGAAGAAACATACATTGTATTAAAATCAGCGCCACCAAAACAAAGATTTGAAGGTTGACCTCCGCCAGGTATCGGTAAAATTGCATTTACGCGCCCTGTTTGGTCAAGCACCTGGATGCCTGCATTAGTGGCGACATAAACGCGTCCTGCAGTATCGCACTTTATACCATCAGCCCATGCATTCTCTTCTGTATCGGGAACATGTAACCATCCGTAGTGTTGCTTATTTGCCAGCATTCCATCTGGTTGAATTTGATAAACCCATATCCAGTGAGTCGTCGATTCAGTAACATACATTTGTGTTTGATCTGGAGTAAGGGTAATACCATTTGCATATTTCAATCCTTCATCTACCTGTATTTTTTTGCCGTCTGGTTTAATAAGATAAATCTTACTTGGCTTATCAGTTCCATCAGGTGCGGTAACATATAGGTTTCCGTTGTTAGTTATTACAAGATCGTTTCCGGGAATGTTATCTGCAAATACTGTTTCCTTTCCCTGCAAGTCATACGTTAGAATTTGCTTTCTTTCATTTGCTACCACGTATCGTTTTCCATCTGCGCTAAATGCTGTACCACTTCCTTTTTTAGCATTGATGTTTAATGGTGTTGGTTTTCCGCTAACATCAATTTTAAAGGTTTTTGAATTAGGAATATCCTGGTAAAAAACTTCTCCCTTTGCATTCACTGCTGTGCCTTCTGTAAACTTATATCCTTGCCCTACAAGTTCCCAATCTTCGCCCGGTATTGATATATCACTCAAAAATTGATTTTTAGAATTTCCTGCTTCAACAGGTTTAGGCCAGTCTTTCCAAAGCCATCGCATTGCCTCAGGAAATATGGCTGTTCCATGTCTTCCATTATGAGTCCCTTCTCCCCAAACATGGTTTACTTCGTAACCCGAGAAGGTTAAGGCTCTCTCCATTGTTTCATTGGCTTTCCACCAATCACCTGCGTAAATGTTGTTATCGTTACTACCATCCTGTAAAAATATACGGAGCGGCTTAGGTTCATACTTGCGAATAAGAGTAGGGTAACGGTCTGCACCTCTTAATCCAACATAGGTGCCAATAGCGCTAAATACACGCGAAAATTCCTGCGGTCGTTCCCATGCGGCAGTAAATGCGCAAACTGCTCCGCTGCTCGAACCTCCAACGGCCCTGTCGTTACCACTTTTAGATAACCTGATGATACGGCCATCACCTGCTTTTTTCTTTTCGACATCAGGTAAAATTTCTTCTAAAATAAATCTTGCATAAGCATCGCCTAATCCGTCGTACTCAAAGCTCCTGTTAAAACGATCAAGAGCTACTTCGGCATTGGCGGCACGCACGCGACCTGGTGTAACAAAAATGCCGATGGTTACAGGCATCTCTTTGTTATGTATGAGATTGTCAAAAACAGTAGGCGCTTTCCATTGAATGCCATCCTGGTTTACATATACGCAGGCCGGCTTATCAGAACGATATTGCGCAGGCACATACACCCAATATTCCCGCCATGTTCCCGGAAAGATTTTAGAGTTCTCAAAGGCAAATTTCAATACCTCACCTTTTGGAACACCCGCATGTTCTATGGAAGCAGAATCCTCCGGGTAATTTTCTGCAGGCGCTTGTTCAAATGCAGCAAAGGATAAAAGGAGAAAGAGGATTACCAGTAGTGTTTTCATGTTTTTGGTATGTAGATAAACACAATTAATTATGCTCTTTTAATTGCCGTAGGATGCTTCATTTATATTTTTAGGATTGTTATTTTCTTATCTGCCCTATGCCAAATTGATCGCCCGCCTTTACATAGGCACCGATCCAGACATTATAAGTAAGGCGGAGAGTAGTAAGACTAAAATGATTTTTGCTTTCATAAGCAGATAATTTTTTTTAAAGATAGAAAAAGATAAAAAGCAGGAGAACAAATACATTATCCGGGTGCATTCCAAATTGTCGCATTCCACCAGGCGTTCCTATGGAACGCTAAACTACTTTCTCAATATTTTCTACCCACGAAACGTTCCTTTCGAACGACTGGTGGCGTAGAAAAATAAGTGTATTAGCCTTTTTCGTTCCGTAGGAACGTTTCGTGCTGATGCGACAATTTGGAATGCCCATTATCCTTGTTAAGTTGAACACAGT
>MWYU01000007.1 GCA_002050375.1 Chitinophagales bacterium 62-2 | reverse complement strand
CCGTACATACTAACCTCACTTAATAATATGATATATGCTTATAAGGTTGGACAGTTGTTTGATGTTGAAGCAGACAAAATCATTGAGAAAAAATATTGGATAAACCCAGCCGATGTTTCAGTTTATATGATGCTGCCTAATGGTGAATGTGAAGATATTTTCGATCGAGAAGAAGGACTAATTAAAGCTGAAAAGATTGATGGTGTATCAAGAATTTTAAATGAACAGTTTGATGCATTACTAAACATTGAATATTCTAAAAATGAGGTTGATACCAGAGAAGTGCATTGAATTTTATGACGATAGGAAAATATGCATTGCAACTGAAAATGGAAAAACATATAAATTAAATAATGTTTCTAAGTTTAGAATTAGAAAAGTGAAGGTGGATAAATGTTTACAACAACAAGAGGGTGAAAAGAGATGTGATTATCTAATGAACATAGAAGAAGAAAACTTAAGAAGAGCAATTTTTATAGAATTGAAAGGAGGAGGATTAACTGCCGCTCTTAAACAAGTGTACTCTACTGTCATCTATTTAAAAGGCGAATTTAAGAATCATCAGTTGGATGTTAGAATTGTTGGAAGCAGGGATGTTCCTGGGTTCATCGACGCGTCTGATTATCGTAAACTTGCAAAAGAACTGTTACTTACTGGTGGCAGTATAGAAAGAGCTACTAATAATATTTATTCTGAAAATATTTAGAAATGGAACACTATAACATGAATCTCACCCTAAAAATCTGGCGTCAGAAAAATAAGACGGCGAAAGGCGGCTTTGAAACCTACCAGGTAAGAGATATTTCATCTGAAATGTCTTTTCTTGAAGTGATAGATGTGCTGAATGAAAACCTGATTAACGAAGGCAAAGAACCTATAGCTTTTGATCACGATTGCCGCGAAGGTATTTGTGGTTCGTGTGCTATGTACATCAATGGCAAACCACACGGACCCTGGAAAGCAACCACTGTTTGTCAGTTGCACATGCGTGCCTTTAAAGATGGCGAAACAATTGTAGTAGAGCCATGGAGAGCGAATGCATTTCCGGTTGTTAAAGATCTGGTGGTTGATCGTTCGGCTTTCGACCGTATTATTCAGGCTGGAGGTTATATAAGCGTAAATACAGGTAATGCTGTAGATGGTAATGCCATACCAGTTAATAAAAATGATGCTGACAAAGCATTTGCTGCAGCAGCTTGTATAAGTTGCGGCGCATGTGTAGCTGCCTGTAAAAATTCTTCTGCTATGTTGTTTGTTTCAGCTAAGGTTTCGCACCTCGCACTATTACCAC
>MWYU01000021.1 GCA_002050375.1 Chitinophagales bacterium 62-2 | reverse complement strand
CAAAGCTGAATTTGACTATATCAACAGTGACAATGAAAATGAAACAGAGGAAAGTACAGGGAATGTAAGTTGGGGCCGGTTATTGAGGCTGAAGCAAACATGGGCTTTTATTGCAGGCAAATTTTTTACAGACCCTATATGGTTTTTCTTTTTGTTCTGGCTCCCATCTTATTTCAACACATACTTTAGTCTTGATTTGAAAAAGCCAAGTTTGCCACTTGTTATAGTTTATGCCGGAACCATGATCGGAAGCATTGGTGGAGGTTATCTTTCATCGTGGTTAATAAAAAAAGGATGGAGTGTAAGTAAAGCAAGAAAAACTGCCCTGCTTGTTTCAGCTTTATGTGTGATACCAATTATTGCCACAAGATACACTACAGATATGTGGGTTGTTGTAGCACTAATAAGCCTTTCTGTAGCAGCAAACCAGGCCTGGAGCGCTAATATTTTTGCTATAGTTCCCGACATGTTTCCAAAGAAAGCAGTTAGCTCGGTGGTGGGATTGGGTGGAATGGCAGGGGCAATTGGCAGCGTGTTGTTTCCCATCTTTATTGGCTTCATCCTCGACCTTTATAAAAATGCAGGAAATATTGTAGCAGGATATAATATTATTTTTATTGTTTGCGGAAGCTCTTTTATGATTGCCTGGGTAATCATACATTTTTTGGTTCCTAAAATGGAAAAGGCTAAGGTGTAATAAAAATTAAGAGCATCTAATTCAGCAACGAACGCTTAAATAAAAGATATCTTTTTCGATAACGTTATCGCTTTTTTATTCAACCCATTTCTCTTAAATAAGCATAAATTATACGAGCTTTCCTTTAAGTTCAGGCTTGCCAAATTTCTTGATATGCAACGATTAATATTGCTGTTTTTGCTGTTTCCTGTAATATATATTCATTCTTCACCTATTGGCAGAATCAAAGCTCCGATCAATTCAAGAGGAGCGTTTTATAAAACTGCTTTTAGTACAGATACCTTACCGACGGTTTTAACAAACAACCACGGTGATTTGGTTGAAAGCCGGTTAAGAAACCAGGCGGTTTTAAACTTTGGAATACATCAATTGCCGGATAACATAAAAGAATGGCAAACTTTAAGACAGCAACTTAAAAAATTGATCATTGAAAAAGCTGGAGTTGTCATAGATCATAAACTGCCTTTAGACATCAGGGAAACAGGTACAATACTTTTAAAAGGATATAGTATCAAAAATATCGCCTTTCAAACCCGGCCCGGTGTTTTTGCAACAGCTAATCTATATATTCCTGAAGGAAAGGGTCCATTCTCTGCGGTTATCAAT
>MWYU01000105.1 GCA_002050375.1 Chitinophagales bacterium 62-2 | reverse complement strand
ATATATTCTCGTCTGCATATCGCTATCAGCTTTAGTTCCCGCTGACCGAATAAATCTCAATAGTATATCTTAATTTCATCAGTAGTTTTTCAATCGGCTTGTGTTCCCTGCTAAAGGACGAATCACAGAATATCAGCACAGCAGAAAGCCCTAACGTTAGCGGTAATATCGGAACATTTTATGAATGGAAGTTTAAACTACTTTTAAATGCAGATGCCAAAAATTCTATTATATCTTATTTTTTCCTGTTTTATCAATAATCTAATTGCGCAAGACAAAATTATTGTTCAACATAAGCCAGAAAAACCGCTAAAAGAACTAATGGGTCAGCAGGCAATTGCAAACTTTGATATTATAATAGAGAACCTAAGTTCTGACACTCTTAAGCTTGAAAAAATTGTGGTTGCATTTGTAAATAAACAAAACAAATTATTACAAGAGAAATACATGGACAATAATGGAACTGCGCCCAGCATATTAATGATTCCAAACCGTCAATGGAATGGAGCAACTCAAATTACCGTTTTTAATCCTTTCCCAGAGCTGAAATATGCTAATACCGATCAGTTGCATTATTCATTCACTTTTAAAAATACAAGGGATAGTGAATTTGCAGTAAAGCACACTGTTATACTTTACAATTACAAACAATCAGTGCCTTTTATACTTCCGCTACTCAAAACCACTTTGGTGTATGATGGGCATGATTTCTATTCCCATCACCGAAGGTTTGATACAGAATTTAAACCTATTAAAGATCTGGGATTCACCAGCAATATGATGCGCTATGCTTATGACTTAATTGTGATTGATAGCAATGGAAACAAATTCAGGATTGATGGAAAAAATGATAAAGACTGGTTAGGATGGGGAGCAGAGGTAAGAGCCGTAGCAGCAGGTAATATAGTAGCTTTAGTTTCTTCGCAACTGGATAACAAAGAATTTAATATTGAAGACTTAAAGCAAAAACCCCTTGCTTTATTTGGCAACTATGTGGTTATTAAACATCAGGAAGGAATATATAGTCTTTATGGGCATTTGCAACAAAACTCTTCTTTGCACCTTAAAATTGGAGATAAAATAAAACAAGGGCAAAGAATAGGAGCTATAGGCGTTTCCGGAAGCTCTTTTATTCCTCATTTACATTTTGAAATCCAAAATTCATTACAACATGGAGCGGAAGGGCTTCCTTCATATTTCAGTAATTTTTATTTTGTGGGCTCTGAAAAACGAAAGGTGGTAAATGGAACTATTAATTCAGGAGATATAATTAAAGCTCACTAAAGTTATACAACCGCTAACAAAAGTATTTGCAAAACGGGACTGGAGCAGTAC
>MWYU01000015.1 GCA_002050375.1 Chitinophagales bacterium 62-2 | reverse complement strand
ATCTTACACTTGGAAAAGTATTGAAAAATCCAATGACAGGTTTGGCAGCGTTTCATGCCCCCTAACCCCCTGAAGGGGAAATTATCGGAGCGGAAATATAAATTGACAGGAAATATTATTAATAATATCTTAAGTCCCTTTAGGGATTTATGGCAAAAGCTCCGCCATCGGCGGATCGGGGTTTTATATGAAAGATTTTATAAGGATAACAGAACAGCCGTCAAAGTACCGGCATTTGGAAAAAATGTCGGTTAAGGAAATATTAGTGAACATAAATAAGGAAGATAAAACTGTTCCGGATGCTGTTGAAAAGGTGATACCTCAAATTGAATTACTTACCAGTGCAATAGCCGACCGTATGCTGGCAGGTGGCAGACTATTTTATATTGGTGCCGGAACCAGTGGAAGGCTGGCAATAGTAGATGCCAGCGAATGTCCGCCAACTTATGGCGTATCATACGGGCTTGTAATTGCTTTAATTGCAGGAGGTGAAAAAGCAATTACACAGGCTGTGGAATTTGCCGAGGATAGTTTGGAAGAAGGATGGAACGATTTGGAAAAACATTTTGCAAGTGATAAGGATGTAGTGGTAGGCCTTGCAGCAAGCGGCACAACCCCATATGTAGTAGGCGCATTAAGTGAGTGCAAAAAAAGGGGAATAGTAACAGGTTGTATTGTTTGCAACGAAAACAGTCCCATTGCTGCTGTGTCAGATTTTCCTATTGAAGTGGTGGTAGGTCCTGAATTTGTTACAGGAAGCACACGAATGAAAAGCGGTACAGCACAAAAACTGGTGTTGAACATGATCTCAACTGCAGTAATGATTCAATTAGGCAGGGTAGAAGACAACAGGATGGTTAATATGCAATTGAGCAATGCTAAACTTGTAGACCGGGGAATTAAAATGGTAATGGATCAATTAAACCTTAAGGATTATGAAGCAGCAAAAACTCTGTTATTGAAACATGGAAGTGTAAAAAAGGCAATAGATTCAGCCGTGATAAAATAATTGTTAGATAAAATATCCTTTATAATATATTCTTCATAAATTTATATAAATAAAAACCATTACTTATGAATATGAAACTTTTACCCGCTCTCGCTTTTTCGGCTCTCTTATTATCCGCTAATACAAACGCACAAAGCAACCGTGCATTTGCAGTAACCAGCGAAACTAAAGGAACTTTCAACTGGAATGTTGTAAGGGAAATTGACCTTTCTACCGGAGATGTTGTAAAGACATATTACGACCAATCCTTGCACAACAATTTTGATATGGTAAATACCAGCGCCTCTAAAATTCTTCCCGCTGTAAATCACAATATTAATTTAATGCCTATGGGGC
>MWYU01000681.1 GCA_002050375.1 Chitinophagales bacterium 62-2 | reverse complement strand
AGCTGTATTTGATCGTGATTATTATTTTGACGGCCATGGAGAATATACAAGAGTTCGGGGCACAAGTGGTACAGGTGGAAATATACTGCGCGGTGATGCTTACCAGGGCGCCAACTACGACCCTTCAGGATATGGAGGCAGCTTTGATAAATACTATCGTTACCTGTACGGGTCTGTTAACAGGGCTAACTATGTTATTGAAAATGTAACCAACAGAATGTTGCCAACAGCTGAAGGTGCATCACTTACGAACCTTGAAACTATACTTGCTGAAGCGCGTCTTCTTCGTGGTATGACTTATTTTCGGCTCATCTCTATGTGGGGTGATGTTCCTTATCTTGGTCACGTAATTAGTGAAAATTCTGAAGTGGCAAGTTTACCACGCATTCCAATAACACAGGTAAGGGATTCAATAATGGCCGATTTTACGTATGCTTTTGAGAAGTTACCCGTTAAAGGTTCAGCTTTAGGCCGTGCGGGTAAACCAGCTGCGCTTGCCTTCCGTGGTAAATTGAATCTTTTTTGGGGTAGTTGGAAGAAGAATGGATGGCCGGAGTTGGAGGGTTTTCAACAGAACCCTGCTGAAGCAAATGCAGCCTTTGCAGCGGCTGCTTCAGATTTTAAAAAAGTGATAGACAACTATGGTTTAACGCTGTATAAAGGTGGAGATCCCGGGCAGATAGATGCATTAGGCAAAGGAGATATACTTCCAAATTACTACGAGCTGTTTACTCCAAAGGCCAATGGTAATCCCGAAATGATAATGGTATTTACCCATTTGGGCACACCTACCAACCCGTCGCAGGGTGAAGAATTGATGCGTGATTTTTCTGGCCGTACTATTGAGGGTTCGCAATTGTGGGTTTCACCCCGTTATGAATTAGCTGACAGGTACCAGCTGATAAGTACAGGAGATTTTGCCCCCACGCTTGTTCAGATGAATCCTTCGGTTCCGGCAACTAATAACGTGGCCAGAACAACGCCTAATTCTGCGGTTAACCCTAACAGTTATGCAAACAGAGATTATCGCATGAAGGCTACGATGGTGTGGGATTATGAACCGATCATTGGTCTAACTTCTCTAAAGTCAACAGGCTTTGCTCCTTTCATTTATCAAACATGGGCAGCCAAAGTAACAATTAACGGAACACCCTATATTACTTACAACACCGACGGAAGCAATTCAGGATATGTATTTCGGAAATTTGTAAGAAATTATGAAGGACTCGGTCGCAGCGAAGGTGACTATGCATACCCCGTTATGCGTTTGGCAGATGTTTACCTGATGTATGCAGAGGCAACAAATGAAGTTAACGGACCGCAGCCCGATGCTATCGGGTTTGTAAACTTAGTTCGTCGTCGCGGTAACCTGCCCGAGTTAAAAGTTGATAAAACAGGAAATGCGCAAGCCTTCTTCGATGCTATTGAACAGGAGCGTATCGTTGAGCTTGTTGCCGAAGGACATCGCGGTTTTGACCTGCGCCGGTGGAGAGCTATTGAACAAGTTTGGGGACCTCCGGGCAGTGCGGGTGTTTGGCGGCAGGATACGTGGGGAGCTAATCAACAACGCTATTATCAAAACACCTCGGATAGAACTTACCAGCAAAACTACATTTTCAGAATTCCTCCGGGGGAACGTGATCGTAACCCTAATCTAACTCAGAACATTCCATGGCGTTAACCATGGCGTTAACCTTAAATTAAGATTCGTTTAAACAACTTAAAACTAATAGATCGAGCAATGGCAACAATTTTTAAAGTTTTGTTTTTATTCTTACTGGCTACAGTTGCAGTTACATCATGTAGCAAGGACGTTCCGGTTGATGAGGACGGTTTGCTGATAACAGAAAGGCAAGAATGCTATGTTAGCAATTTTGAATTAGTGGGAAGTGATTTCGTTACCGTAAGACCCGCAGGCACGGCAGCAGCAATAGATACTACCGCGCAGACTATACTTGTTACCGTACTTTTTGGTACGGATTTAAAAAACGTCTACCCACAGTTTACTTTAGCTAACGATTGTAAACTTGATCCTAAGATCACCGGTAAAGTTGACTTTTCTGATCTTGCTCCAAAAACTTATACAGTTATTTCGGGCAATCGGAAAATTAAAAAACCTTATGCAGTAACAGTAAAATACCAATAACCTTAATTCGTTTATAAAACCATCGTGATGCCACTTAAAAATAAATTTGCTAATTATATTTTTGCACTGCTTTCGTTGCTCATCCTGGTGGAGAGCTGCAAAAAAGAAGAGTATTCTATTCCTGACCCGGTGAACCAGCTTTCAAACGACTGCATCAAAAGAACATTAGGACCCAACATCGTTAGTTTGCCCATTGAGTTTGCTTATGCAATGGCTGTTCCTAAAAGCAAGGGCAAATTGGTATCAGCACAGGTAGAAGCTTCAATAGCAGGTGCCGCCGCCACTTACCTTGAGAATAATTCGTATTCTACAAATTCAAGTGGGCAGGATGCTGCTGTTCGCGTTGGCACACCTTCAGTTAATGACGGCAATAAGACTAAAGTGACTTTTAATGTAGACACCAATGCTGCTACGCTTCGCTACTTTTATGTTATTCCTGAAGAGGCCCGGGGCAAAACTGTTTCTTTCATCTTCTCTGCTACAAGCAGTGATGGCGCCACAGTTACTTACAATATGGGCCCATATAATATTTCTAAAATGGATATTGTACGTAACCTTAAAGTTACCAGTGCTGACAGCAGCTATATTTCTATAGCAGATATGACTGTTTACAATAGAAATAATGTTGCTGCGAATGCCGGCAAAATTGACCTTGTTTACCTGTATCAGCCTACCCCGGCTACATTTACCCATGCACTTGTTTCTCCGGCTGCAGATAAACAATACTTACCAGGTATAACACTGCCTGCAGGCGTAAACCGGAACACCAAAATCAGGAAAGTCTTTAACCTGCAGGATTATAACTTAGCACGTATAAATGTTGGGATTTATATCGATGACAGGGATTTTCAGGAAATCAATCTTACCGACGCTCCTAATTATGCAATTGGCCTAAGGGCCGAAGCAGGCACCTGGGTAGAAACTGCCGATGGTAAATACAGGGCTTACATCTTCCTTAATTCAGTTAACGCTAATGGAAGTGCAGTAATAAGTATGTTGCGGTACCCTCTTCAATAACGCAACCCGGATAATTAAAGGCAAGGGTATTTACTTCATGTAGTAGATACCCTTTCTTTTTGTTGAGGCTTCTCTAACAAAATAATTAAAAATCAAAATGAAAAAGTGTTCACATATAATTATGGTGCTTGCTGTAATGGCATTGTTAACTTCTATTTCGCCATCACATTCATTCGCTCAAAAGTTTATTCATCCTGGTGTAGACCAAACAAGTAAAGACCTTGAGTATATGAAAAAGATGGTTCTTACAGGAGAGGAACCGTATAAGTCGGCCTTTGAAAGATTAAAAACTGCTTCAGATACAACTTTCACCGTCAGGTCTCATACCCATGTTCTTCGTGGCCCATACGGCAGACCAAATATTGGTGGTGATGATTTAAGTAAAAGCGCTAATATGGCCTACAATTATGCATTGGTTTGGTACATAACAAATGATAAAAAGTATGCTGATAAAGCGATAGAGATTCTTAATGCATGGTCGCCCGTGCTTTGGGATTTTGACTACAACGATGCGAAACTTCTTGCCGCATGGACAGGCCATATGTTATGTAACGCTGCTGAAATTTTGCGCTATACAAATTCGGGTTGGCAAGCAAAGGATATTGGCATCTTCACAAATATGCTGATGACAGTTTACTACCCGCTGATGCGGTATTATTATCCTCAGGCAAACGGAAATTGGGACGGGGCTATTATTCACTCCATTATGGCAATTGCCATTTTTACCGATAACCGGAAGATGTTCAACAATGCTGTTGATCATTTTTTGCATGCGCCTTTTAATGGGAGTCTGTTTAAGTACATCTATCCAAATGGCCAGTGCCAGGAGACGATGCGCGACCAGGCGCACGTTCAGTTAGGCCTTGGAGAGTTTGCCGGTGCAGCCCAAATAGCATTTACTCAGGGTGTTGATCTTTTCTCTATTGCAAATAACAGGATTGCATTAGGATATGAGTATACAGCAGGATTTTTACTTGGCAGTAAACCGCACTCCTATGGCATTATATCAGAGCGAGCCAAAGATCTTAGAGATGACTACGAAAATGTTTACCGGCACTATACTTCTCATGGCGTTGATATGCCTTATACTAAAAGGGCTGCCGATTCTGTCCGGCCAAAAGCGGGCAGAAGTATCCTAACATCAGTTCGTGTACGTGTAGCAGGGGCAAAAGCGATTACCGAAATAGCTAAGGCAAGTACAATTGGTTATATAGCAGGTGCAGGTGCAACACCTCCGGCGAAAGCTTCCGCTAATGCAATAGTCGTTGAGCCGGGACAATCGATACAAAATGCTCTTAACGCTGCAGCGAAAACAGGTGGTTGGGTAGTGATAAAATCGGGTGTACATACCTTACCAACAACTTTAAAATTACCAAGTGGTGTTACTCTTTCAGGTGACGGCCTTGCCTCTATACTTTTTCTTAACCCTGTATCCGAAGCAAGAGAAGCGATTGTTAATGCAGACGACGATTTGCACGATGTTACTATTCGCGACCTGGTGATTGAATGTGCGACAAGAACAGAGGTTCCTTCTGATCCTAATAGTACCCGTTCTTACCGGGGAGGTTACAATCGCGGAGGAATTTTATTTAGGACAAAAAAAGAGGGCCAGATAAAAAATATTAATCTTATAAACCTAACGGTACAGAATGGAACTTACAATGGAGTTTTTATTAACGGTGCCTCCAACTTAACTTTTTTGCGTTGCAATTTTAATGAAAACGGTGTGAGCGTTGCACCGGGACAAAAGCTTATGCATAACCTGCTATTAACGCATTGCAGAGGAGTGAATATTAAAGATAGCCGTTTAGCTACTTCCCCGTTAGGAAGTGGCATTGCTTTAGACCATTGCCGGGATGTATCAATAACAAATAATGAAGTTGCACGTAACGGCTACTATGGTATTCTCATTTCCGAAAGTAAAAACGTAGCGGTAAAAGGTAATCTTATTGAAGCAAACGACCGAAGCGGTGTAATGGCCGAGTTTTTACATGCTGGCTCTGAGAATGTAACCATCGGTAATAATCTTATTCATTACAACACTGGTTTTGGAGTTGAATGTTATGGTGGTAAAAATAATAAAGTGGAGAATAATACCTATGCAGGTAATGGTAATAACATCAATCAACAGAAAGTAAGCAATGAAAAAGTTATTATTATGGAGTAAAGACGATTACAAGTAATGAACCCGAAACATTTACTCTTAAAACATCTGGAAATTTTGACTGCATCATATATTAGATGACATTCACTTCCCTTTCAAGAAATACTTTAAATTTTTTTTCTACACTATTCATGATCTCAGTAGATAAGTTATAAATGTCGATGCCATTTGCATTTCCATAATTAACTAATACCAATGCCTGTGCAGCATGGCAACCGGCGTCACCTTTACGATAACCTTTCCATCCGCATTGCTCAATAAGCCAGCCTGCAGCAAGCTTCACTTCCTTATCATTAATTCGATACCCAACTATTTTCGAAAATTGTTGCTGAAGCGTTTCAAATTGTTCTTTAGCGATTGTGGGATTTTTGAAAAAGCTGCCGGCGTTTCCGATTACAGCAGGGTCGGGTAATTTACTTTGCCTTATATTTATTACCGCTTGAGAGATAGCAGCAACAGAGAGTTCCTGTACCCCCATCTTCTCCAGTTCCTGTGTAATTGCACCATAAGAAGTATTGTATTCCGCTGTTTTATTTAAACGGTAAGTAACACTTGTAATGATAAATTTGTCTTTATACTTTCTCTTAAAAACACTTTCGCGATAAGCAAATTCACAGTCTTTATTTGAAAAAGTGATGAGCTTTTTTTCCTGGATATCGTAGGCTTCAAGCTCATAAAAAACATCTTTTATTTCTACACCATAGGCGCCTATATTCTGCATCGGGCTCGCTCCTACACTGCCCGGAATCAAACTAAGATTCTCGACCCCGGCAAAATTCTCCTCTATGCAATACAAAACAAACCTGTGCCAGTTTTCACCTGCACCTGCTTTTACATACACGTTGTCTGTGTCTTCTTTAACTACTTCAATTGCGTTCATCTCATTTTTTGCAACAAGTCCGTTAAAATCCTGCGTTAGTAAAATATTACTTCCCCCACCAAGAATAAGGGTATTGGTTAACTTGTTAGCGGTATAAAAAGTAAAAAGCTCTTCTAATTCATCAAGCGAAGTAAAGGTTGTAAAAAACCTTCCGGCTGCATTAATGCCAAAAGTGTTGTATGGCTTAAGTGAAATATTTTCTTGAATTTGCATAAAATTGAAAAATACAAAATAAAAAACATGCAGTCACTAACAGCTGTTGTACTTGGCTCAACCGGTTTAATTGGCGCCCAATTAGTTGAAAAATTATTAAAGGATAATGATTTTGAAAAAGTGAGGATTTTAGTACGACGTCCATTTGAGCTAACCCACGAAAAGTTGGAAGTTCAGATGGTAAATTTTGATAACCTTGCAGATTTTCGTGCAAAGCTTGGAAGCGGTGATTGTATTTTTTGCTGCATAGGTACAACACAAAAACAAGTGAAGGGAGATAAAACAGCGTATCGCAAAGTTGATTTCGATATTCCTGTTAACGCAGCAAAGATGGGGAAGGATGCAGGTTTTAAGAAGTATTTATTAGTATCGTCGGTTGGGGCAAAAGCTTCCGCACGAAATTTTTATTTAAAGCTGAAGGGCGAAGTGGAAAAAGCAATAGCCGAACAACATTTTGAAAGCTTCCACGTACTCAGACCCAGTATGTTACTTGGTGATCGTAAGGAAGTAAGGATGGGCGAAATAATAGGCAAAGGTATTATGAATGCTTTACCTTTTTTATTAACAGGAGCGCTTAAAAAGTACAGAGGGATAAATGCGTCAGATGTAGCTCATGCAATGGTAGAAGCTTCGAAGTTAGATGTAAAAGGAATGGTTGCACATCATTACGACGATATGATGAAGATGATAAAAATGTAAATCTTTTAAAACTTTCAAAATAACACTACATCAATCCTCAATACCCCAGGTTTTACGTTTCGATTTTGTCTGCAATAAAATCTTTTCAAGCTCCTTTAAACTATGGCTTAATTTGAAGGGCGAGTTTCGGATAAACTCATTTGCAGATACCCTTAGTTTATCCCTTACATTTTTATCCAGCACTTGCTGCATGGTGTTTTTAATTGCATCAACATTTGAAGGGTCGAAATATAAAGCGTTGTCTCCTAATATCTCCTTATGGCCTTCAAGATCAGAACATAATACCGGGCAGTTTAAATGAGCAGCTTCTATTAAAGGCATGTTAGTCGGTCCTAAATATGACGACATTGCTAATGCTATTGCATTCTTATAAAAAACGCTTAATTCATCCTGGGTAACAAAACCTGGAATAATCACATGTTTCGTTAGCGACAAAGACTTAATTAATTCCTGAATATACTGTAGATTTCCTTTATCGCTTCCGCATAAAATCAATTTCAGGTCGTAGTTATTATTCTCATGCAACAACTTATTGAAGGCAAGAATGAGATGATAATGATTTTTATGAGCCCAAAACATGGATGGATAAATAAAGTATCTTTCTTTCTCTAAATTGTATCTCAACAACGTTTCAGCCTCAACCTGTTCGGATACGTGCTTATTAAAAGCCTCTGCTCCAAAAATGGGAATTACTTTAATTTTATTCTCATACAAAGAATAGTGTTTCTTCAGTTCACGTGCACCTGTTTCGGATTCGCATACTATAACAAAGGCTTTATTTAAAGTATATAAATAATAATTCTCTCTTATTTCGTAAGCGCCATGTAAAGAAACTTCGGGAAAGGCATCCATTGATTTATGACCTATGTCCCAATGCGTAGCGATGAAAGGGTAATCTAAAAAGTCCAGTTCTGTTTTTAAGTAATATAAAATATCAATCTTGTGACGCTTTAATAACTGTTCTGCTTTTCTCTTTGTTTTACTTATTACACTTGTAGCGAAATAATTAAGAATTGGGTTTTGCCTTGTGAAAAAAGGAGAGGAGTATTTCGATGCACTTTTTTTTAAAGTATGTTTTAAGTTGCCTATATATCCGCCGGGTATGTAAATTGTTTCTTTTTCGAAATTTAGCTTGGGAATATTTTTGTTGTAAAAAACAACATTTACCATTTCAAGATCAGGATGAAAATGATAGCTATTAATGCCATTTAATAGGATGTTGTAGTAAGAGTATGCACCGCCTTCTGCAGGTTGATAATTTTGGTCAACTATTACTCCCACGCGCAGCTTATCCATAAAATTCGCAAATCGTTTTTGATACTGTTTCGAGTTCTTCCTGCGTCAAACCAACCCCGCTCGGAATATAAAATCCGTTTCGTGCAAGCTTTTCTGCAACGGGATAACGTTCGTCTTTGAATAAATCCATCTCCTTAAAAACCGGTTGCTCGTGCATACACCAGAAGAAGGGCCGGTTACCGATTTTTCGTGTCTTTAGATATTCAATAATTTTGTTTTTTTCTTTTTCGTCAGGCGCTACAAGCCCAAATACCCAATATATATTTTCGGCATAATCAGTAGATTGTAAAGGCAACTGATAGCCTCGATTAATTAAAAATTTAAGATGTTCATGATAATACTTTCCGATAGCAGATTTCTTATTCAAAAGCATTTCGATTTGTTCTAACTGGGCAAGACCAAGAGCGGCCTGCATGTTGGTCATCCTATAGTTATAACCCATTTCGTAATGAACAAATCTTGGACCTCCGGGTTCAAAAGCCAGATTCCTTAGTTTCTTGCAACGGTTGGCAAGGCTGATATCATCACACAAAATCATACCGCCTTCTCCAGTATTAATTACTTTATTAGCATAGAAACTAAAAATACTTATATCGCCAAAAGTGCCGCATTTTTTCCCCCGGAAGGTTTGCCCGTGCATTTCAGCAGCGTCCTCTATTACTTTAAGATTATACTTCTTTGCCAGTGTTAACACCTCATCAACTTCTACCGGCAACCCGTAAATATGCACAATAACGATAGCCTTCGTTTTTGGTGTAATCTTTCTTTCTACCTGGCTTACATCCATGTTCCACGTAACAGGATCGCTATCTACCAGTACAGG
Organism: Chitinophagales bacterium 62-2; assembly: GCA_002050375.1. Lineage (GTDB taxonomy): Bacteria > Bacteroidota > Bacteroidia > Chitinophagales > Chitinophagaceae > Segetibacter. The sequence goes on along the minus strand of MWYU01000681.1, from coordinate 5,974 downwards.
AATGGCTCCTGCCCTTACAACAGACAGCGCAGGTGATATAATGGTGAATGTAGGCATGATCACTTCATCCCCCTTACCAATACCTGCTGCCACTATCGCAACATCCAATGCAGCAGAACCATTAGAAACTGCTACACCATGCGACCTGCCTATATATTGAGAGAACGTTTTTTCAAACTTATCAATAAAAGGGCCTTCACCGGAAATCCAGCCTGTATCGATACATTCCTGAAGATATTCTTTCTCGTTTCCGTTTAATGAAAAACTATTGACAGGAACCTCTTTAATCATGTTTTTGCAATATATAACATACTCCCCATGTATCCGCACCGGGAACTTTTGCAGTTAAAAATTCTTCTGACCGAATAAGTTTAAATCCAGAAACCTCTGCAAAAAATTTTATTTCCGGCGTACTGAAATGACGTAAACAATGCACTTCTTTTAATATTTTTTCCTGCCCGTCAAACTTATTCTTTATTGTCATTTCATAATCCACTTCTATAATGTTTTTTTCATAATTCATTATAGGTTGTGCCCGCCGGGTTACCTCTATATGTTCGTCCTGAACGTGCTTAGTGCGTGTTTGTGGTAATTGTGAATATACTGCAGGTGAGTACCAAACGTCAAAAACAAAAATACTTTTTGGCTTCAGATGTTTTGATACCTGTGCAAAGCAGGAAAGTATTTTATCGTTCTCAGTTAAATAGTTGATAACATGAAATAAGGAAATGGCTGCATCAAATTTTTGAGGTATTTCAAACCTGGTTATATCATCAACAACTGAATCAAAACCATCTATTAATTTTGAGTTTGCCGCAGCCACCATCTTTTCATTTCGATCAATGCCCGTAACTTTAAAACCTGCCCTGCATAAAAATTTTGAATAATTTCCTGTCCCGCTGCCAAGATCCACCAACTGTACAGCGTTAGGATTTATAGTTTTAATGAGGTGAGTTACATACTCCGCTTCCTTTTCATAATTTTTATCGTGGTATAGCAAGTCATAATAGTAATTGTAGGTATTAAAAGGATCAGATGGGGGACTTATGTTCATTATTTTCTATTACTGATGTAAACCTTACTTTATCGTCATCATTTACGTATGGACCTTGTTTTATTTCAATCAATTCAGACTCTTCTAACATCTCTAATCCATGCCCGCCTGTTGCTAATAAGATTGTGTCGCCTGCAGCAATAATACATTCTTCAATAAAAGTTTGTTGAGCGTCAAAAAGTTCTATCCGAATTTTACCTGATTTTACAAAAAGCACTTCCTGGGTCAGTGATACTTTTCTTTCGACAACCCGGTGACTATGCGGTTCTACCACATATCCTTTCGGTCTGCACATATAGCCTAATTGCTGCGAAAAATGCTTTGGTGTAAAAAATTCAATTCCTTTTTTTTTAAAATCCGACCTTATTATAATGGCTAAGATTAAACCATCATGGGCAATTTTTTCAATCATTTTTTAAAGTAGATTTTGAACTCACAGTTCTTAAAATTTAAATATAGCAAATAGTTTAAAAAAAAATTAAAATTAGATTAAAATTACTTTTTAATCGGTGTTTAGCAGCTTTAAATTTTAAAAGTAAAATAAACCATTTTTACTATACAGCATCAACATCCGCAATAATACTTACGCTGCGATACCTCTTATTGGATTGAATAATTGCAATTTGTTGCAGTATATCTGTTTTACATTGTTTTAAAACCTGTGCATCTTTAGGCAGTTTTAGCAACAGCTCCATCAAATATTGGTTTCTTACACGATTTACTATTGGCTCTGCTGGGCCACTTAAATAAGAGGAGTATTGCTTCGATAAAAACTGACCAAGAATATTTGCAGCTTCTTCAGCAATGTGTTTTTCTTTATGCCTACATGTTATTTGTATAATTCGTGAAAAGGGCGGATAGAAAAAATTTTTACGGTTTTCGATTTCAAACTTATAAAGATATTCGTAATTATGCTGCTGTACAAATTTCAAAACAGGATGATTTGTATTAGTTACCTGTACAATAACTCTTCCCTGCTCCTCACGGCGCCCTGCCCTTCCGCTTACCTGTTCCATTAATTGATACGCTCTTTCATTTACACGAAAGTCGGTAAAGTTGAGTATGCCATCAGCATCAACAATACCTACTAAATTTACATGTTCGAAATCAAGACCCTTTACCACCATTTGCGTTCCGGCAAGAACATCTATTTTTTGTTGTTCAAATAATTTTATTAATGCGTCGTGATCATTCTTTCCTTTTATACTGTCGTAATCCATTCTTGCTACCCGTGCATTTGGAAATGCTTCAACAAGCGCTTCTTCCATTTTTTCTGTTCCAAAACTTTTTTTTATAAAGTTGTGGCTCCCGCATGCTGCGCAAGTTAAAACAACAGGATAAGAAGCGCCGCAGTAATGACATTGCAGCTTATTTTTTGCTTTATGATAGGTTAGTGTAACGTCACAGTTCTCGCATTGAGGTATCCAGCCGCAGGTGCCGCATATTTCGTAGGGAGAATAACCACGCCGGTTTTGAAAAAGGATAACCTGTTTTTTCTGCTCAAGGGTTTGCGTAATAGCTTCGATTAATTGCGGGGATAAAATTACTTTGCCCTTATTTTGCGTAATGATTGTTTTTACATCTACCAGTTCTATCAAGGGCATCTTTACGTTGCCATACCTTTCTGTCAATTTTACTAAACCATATTTCCCTAATTGTGTATTGTGATAACTTTCAATAGAAGGCGTGGCGCTTCCTAAAAGTACTTTTGCATTAAAAAGAGAAGCATAATAAATAGCTGCATCGCGTGCATGATAGCGGGGCGCAGGGTCTTGTTGTTTAAACGATGCATCATGTTCCTCATCAACAATTACAAGCCCTAAATCTTTAAAAGGCAGAAATAAAGATGAACGTGCTCCAAGCACAACTTTCGTTTCACCCGTTTTTATTTTGTTCCATATTTCAACCCGTTCGTTAGGGTTAAATTTAGAATGATAGATGGTAATGTAGCCACCAAAATATTTTTGCAGCCTGCGAATGATCTGTGCAGTTAAAGCAATTTCGGGAAGCATATACAAAACCTGCTTTCCGCTTTTTATGTATTGCTCTATTATTTTGATATATACCTGCGTTTTACCACTTGCCGTTACGCCTTGTAATAAACACACTACTTTTTCGCTAAACACCTGTAATACATCGTCGCCTGCTAATGTTTGCGCCTCTGATAATTGAAAATCTATCTTTACATCTTTTGGCAAACCTGCAATTCTATCGGTTGATCGCTTTTCTAAAAGCAGAATATTTTTATCTGCCAAACCTTTTAACTGTGCTGACGTTGCATTTGCTTTTTTTAATAATTCGGACTGTGTTACTTCACCAACTGTCTTCATTAAATGCAGATATGCGAGTAAAAGCTCCAGTTGTTTGGGCGCTTTATTTTTGCTCCACTCATTCAGCAGCTTCGATAAATTTTCTTCGTTATGATAAGTTGGGTGAAGCGTAACATAGGTTTCTTTTTTTTCTTTATATTTTTCTTTCAATGCTTCCCACACTATGCAAACGCCTTTCTCAAGTAACCTTTTTATAATGGGATAAACATGAGACGCATCCAGTATTTGCTGAACTTCTGTTAGCTTAAGTTCCTTTTTTATAAGAAGCGCTTCGGCAACTAAAAACTCTTCATCATTTAACCCGCTAAAATCTTCTCCATATTCCTCGTTATAAGTAAGATTTGTTTCGCTCGATAATTTAAGATGAGATGGAAGCGCAGCCTGCATAACTTCACCCTCGCTGCACATATAATAATCGGCCATCCATTGCCAAAGCAATAGTTGCTCGGGATAAACCTGCGGTTCTTCATCTAAGAGGTTTAAAATTTCTTTGGGCTCAAACGCTTCGGGTTTATTGCTGTGTATATGCTTTACAATTCCTGCATAGCGCTTATTTTTTCCAAGCACCACCTCTACCCTGCTGCCAGGTTTTATATTTGTTTGTAAATCTTCAGGAATAGCCCAGGTATAATTTTTTGGAAGGGCAAGCGGAATAATAACTTCAGCATAAAGACGGGAGGCTGCCGCCGACACATTCTGAAATATGGACTGAACTACATTATTGGTTTCCATCCTTGCACGCGATTTTACGTCTCTTTAAGTTTTTGCCCCCTGTATCTTAATAAGCCTTCTTCCATCATCTTATGTACCCTCTCTTTTAGCATAGCAACATTATGTATTTGCAGATCGTCAACCGGTACCTCTTCCATAAATACTACCCGGCATGGGCCGGGGCTTAAAGTAAAAATGTTACGGTAGTGTAAGCGGTCTACGGTATCTAAAAACAAGATAGGTTTAATGGGAGTTTGTGTTTCAATAGCTATGCGAAAAGCACCATCAAAAAATTCTTTTAATGGCGCACCTGTTTCATTAAAAGTGCCTTCGGGAAATATAAAAATTGAAATGTGCTTTTGTAATGCGGCTTTCATTTCCCGTACGCTTTGCGCTCTTCGTTCGGCATCTCTTCGGTCAACCAGTATAACTGCACATTTATAAATATATCCGAAAACGGGATAACTGACCATCTCATATTTTCCCAATACTCTTACCGGCTGGTTCATGCTTACAACAATAGGTGGAATGTCCATGAAAGAAATGTGGTTAGCTACAAAAATGTATGGACGATTTATATCGTGAGGAACTTCGTAAATGTTTTTGTGCCGGATACCAATTAAAGCATACCAGGTGAAACCCCAAACCTTAAGAACTTTATAAATAAAATTTCCACCTTTTTCGCTGCCAAAAAAAGAAGCTGCAATAACAAAAGGAAGAATCACCAACATTATAACAACAAACCAAAGGAAGCCGTAAATGGAGTAAATAAATTGCAATGGTCTTAGCAATAATTTCATGTAAACAATAAACAGTTTTGATAAAGATAAGGGTTCCCTTAAATCATTAAAAATTTGTGGAAGTTGAAAACCGTTGGGAAGTAAATGCAAAAAGAATAAAAAGCCTTTTGCCTATATATCAGAGACATGCTAAAAACTAATTGGTTATACGTTGGAATAATAGCACTGCGATGATCTTCTCAACTTACCGGAAATCTATATTTGCAAGAACAGGAAAATGGTCTGAAGGAAATTTGCCAAAATAGCTGTCTGTTAATATTCCCCACCTGCTCGGCATGAACTGTTTTGTCATGAAGATGTGGTCAATCACTGTTCTACCACGTGGTGTTCTGAAACCATTCATCGATGAATTGTTGGCGTACGGAAACTTGACTTTTGTGAATACATCTGTTAACAAACCCGACGTTGCCAATGTCTGATACCATTCGCTATCTCTTCCACCATTAAGATCTCCCGTTAAAAGGACCGGAGCCTGCCCGGCAATTTCCTGAATTTTTGCAAGGATTAGCTTGCTGCTTTCCCGGCGCGCCACTACTCCCTGGTGATCGAAATGTACATTGAATGTATAAAATCGCTTTTTTGTTACCTTGTCCTCCAGATAAACCCACGAACAAATTCTGTTGCAACATGTCGCGTCCCACCCTTTACCGGGTTTATCCGGGGTTTCCGACAACCAGAAATCACCGCTTTTTAATAAGGTGAAACGATCCTTTTTGTAAAAGATCGCAGAATGTTCACCGGCATCTTTTCCATTGTCACGGCCTTTACCATAGCGGGCATACTCCGGCAAGGCAGTAGCTATATCGTCCAGTTGATTTTTCAATCCTTCCTGGATACCTAGTACATCAAATTCGTGGAAGCGGATTAGGTTGGACACAATGGGCGCCCTGTCTACCCACAAATTGCCCGTATCCCGAGGGTTGTCATAACGAATATTAAAAGTGCCGATGGTTATTTTCTGCGCATTTGCGTTAACTGCAGTTAGGAAAAGGAAGGCCACACCTAGCCAAATTCGAAACTTCATTTCTTGATATTAGGGTTCTTTAAATTTTAATTCCAGCCTGGATTTTGTTTTAGGT
>MWYU01000028.1 GCA_002050375.1 Chitinophagales bacterium 62-2 | reverse complement strand
ACAAAAGACGGATCAAAAGGTTTTATTCCAAACCAACCTAAATTAAGAATGATCCATACTCCAAAAATTACAACATGGGTATAAACAAAAGCCATGTTACCTGTAAAACGGGTAATAGAATCTGCAACTCTTTCTTCTATAGGCTTGTTATTTTCATCTTTCTGCCTGCGGGCAACAAGTGCCTTTATATTCCTGTTTACTATTCCTGCCATATCAGGAGCTGTATCTGAATCCTGCTTCCCGTTTACTTTACTATTCATATACCCATTGCTAATGTTTATGTTTCTTTTGTTGAGGATATTAGACAAGCAAAAATTATTCTTGTTTAATACTATAGCTTAAGGGGGAAAATAAACATGAGGAATTTTTAAACAAACAACCCTTAATTAGCAAGATACTACCCGGTCTCCTGCACACCGTTTCTACTTTGCCGCTGTATAATTTTTCCTGACATTTAGTTTGTATTTCAAAATTGGGTCATTATTAAAAATGATATTGAGCCATTCAGCAGTATCCGTAGTAACAACATATGTATAAGTAACTTTGTTTCCGGCAATGACATAAACGGGTTTAGTAGTATCCGAAGCATCTTCCGTTGATGCAATGGTAGTATCAGAATAGGCGGAGTCTGTTACCCATAATTTTTTTTCTGTATTCTCGGTTTCAAGTTCAAAATATATAGTATCTCCAACCGATGCTTCTATCAGTCCGTTTGCCGGTTTATAAGAAATGATTTTATGCTTTGAGAAAGCCTGGTTTTTAAAAGGCGAGTAGTGAAACTCCCGCACTGTTGGAGAACCTGGGAGCAATGTCCATTTAATATCTTCAGGATAATGATCGCGTATGAAGTCGTTGGGAGGTGTTAAATAATAATAGTCGTTATAGTGCTGAACAAATTCTTCTGCCCCATAACTAACATAACCGCTTGCCCAGGTCGCATCTAATAAGTGCCAGGTGCTATCAATCATCACAGCATTCCATCTATGGTTCGATCTAAACTTCTGATCCACTTTATTAATGTTAGTTCTTGCATAACCGGTTATAACTTCGGATTTAATGCCTGCATAATCGCATAATGTTTTAAAAAGTCTCGCATAACCATCGCAAAATGCCACTTTTTTTCTCAATACTCCTTCGGCTACCCGTTCGCTTAGCGATTTTAATGCACCTGTGTCGTTTACATCTTCATAGTAAACGTTTTGAGAATTATGTAAGCTGTTATAACGGGGTTTTACATTGTAAGAAATATTATCGGTTATCCATCTGAATATTGCTCTTACTTTTTCGGCCTCTGTGCTGTAATGTGAAGTAAGTTTGTACGAAAGGGTTTGAGGATTAAGAGTTTCAAC
>MWYU01000006.1 GCA_002050375.1 Chitinophagales bacterium 62-2 | reverse complement strand
GTCTTGCTGATAAATATATCCTGGCACAAGGTTATTTATCTTTCATCATATGTTAAGTTGTTTGAAGGCATTTCCGATTTACAAAAAATCTTATTGGCCTATTTAGCTGCCTTGCAAGGTTCGCTGACAGGCGCTGCGCTTGCAGCCAGCTTTAAAATGTTTAAGTATTACTATTTAAAAAATATACGCAACCAGCAACTTATGAAAGAGAATATAGCGGCGCAGTTACAACTTCTAAAAGCCCAGGTACATCCGCATTTCTTATTTAATACACTCAACAATATTTTTTCTCAAACTCAAACCGAATCGCCCAGGGGTTCTAAAATGATCATGGGTCTTTCGGATATGCTGCGTTATATTTTATATGAAGGACAAAAACCATTAGTGTCTTTAAAACAGGAGCTGCTGATGATAACTGAATATATCAATCTTGAAAAAATACGTTATGGTAACAAATTAGATGTACATGTGTTGATTCCTGATAAATCAGACAATTTATATATTGCTCCATTGTTATTGCTTCCGTTTGTGGAGAATTGTTTTAAACATGGTGCCAGTAATATGTTGGAAAATCCCTGGATCAATCTTACGATTGAATTAAAAAACATAACGCTGGTGATGAAAATAATGAATGGTAAGGCGTTATCAAAACAAAATGTGGACGACCAATCTGGCATCGGTATTAGTAATGTTCGCCAAAGACTTGACTTTTTATATAAAGAAAAATATGATCTGCAGATAAGAGAAGATGAAGAAGTTTTTATTGTTGACCTGCGTGTAGAATTAATAAGTATTGAAAATAAAGAGCAGGCAGATGCTCTGGCGCAACCACAATCAACTATTACTTATGTCTAACGGGAGCTATATACAGATAAAATGCATTGTTGTGGATGATGAACCCATGGCAAGGGATGTTATCAGGCGGTACATAGAAAAAATTCCAACACTGAAAATGTTAGGTGAATTTGGAAATGCAATTGAGGCCACCATCTTTTTACAGGAACAACCTGTTGATATGATCTTTCTTGATATAAAAATGCCGCAATTAAGCGGAACTGAATTTGTAAGAAGCTTGCGCAATGTGCCTAAGATCATTTTTACAACAGCACATAAAGAATATGCACATGAAGGGTTTGAATTAGATGTTACTGATTATTTATTAAAGCCTATCCGGTTTGATCGTTTCCTGAAAGCAGTGAATAAAGCATTTCCTCTAAAGCAGCAAGAGATCGAAACGCATGGAACGATAGCAAATGAAGAAGCTAAACCAGCCACTTCATTTATCTACCTGAGAGTGGATCGTAAAATGATAAAAGTTTTACTGGCGGACATACTATATATCGAAAGCGATAAAGATTATGT
>MWYU01000164.1 GCA_002050375.1 Chitinophagales bacterium 62-2 | reverse complement strand
CATTTAAGGCAATAGACAGTGATGAATTAATGGCAAACCGGAAATTAAGATCATTAAATCATGAACATATTTTCATTTATCCTTTAATGATCGAAAATGGTTTTGATCTTAACACTATTCAGCAAGGGTTGCAGGAACTTTCAATGCCTTTCAAAAACAATGAGCAACTTAAAAATAAAGCGCAGGAATTAGGAGCTATATATTTAGAAGACGGAGATACACTTTTGCATGGTGATTATTATCCCGGCAGTTGGTTGAAAACATCTGCAGGGCTTAAAATCATTGATCCCGAATTTTGTTTTTATGGAAGGGCTGAATTTGATTTAGGTGTTATGGTTGCTCATTTAAAAATGGCGCAACAGGATGATGAAGTTAAAAAGGCAGTGATTGCATCATATAAGAAAACCGCAGGCTTTAACGAACAACTGCTGAACGAATTTATAGGCATTGAAATAATCAGGCGAATAATTGGATTAGCTCAACTTCCCCTAACGCTTACTCTTGCAGAAAAGGAAGGGTTATTGGAGGAAGCGCTGCCGTTATTAGGGTTTGCATAATTGAAACGAGTTACTATATTAAACATATGATGCTAAAGTAATAATAAACCATACTCGTCATTGCGGTAACTCACAATGACGAAGGTCATTAAAACAAATACCACAGTGAATACACCCAAAAGAGTTTGGTTGGATACAGACCTCATGATTGGATGCCCCGAAAACGCACCTCGCGAAGTGGATGATGGAGTAACGCTGATTATGGCATTAAGACAACCTTCTATTGAATTGGTTGGAATAAGCTTAATTACAGTAGTTGACTATGGTAAAAAAGTAGCAGATAATTTACTAAAGTGGTATAATAAAACCGGAAGAGATATACCCGTTTACAAAGGTTCTGATTTAGCAAACGATGTAGGTGTAGAAAACGACGCAACAAACGCATTAGCAGCAGCGCTTGAAAAAGAAAAGCTTACCATACTTGCTATAGGGCCTGCAACCAATGTGGCTACTGTTTTAAAAAACCGCCCTTATTTAGCATCACAAATAGAAGAGATCGCTTTTTGTATAGGCAGAACACCGGGACTTGAATTCAGGCCGGGCTTAGGTAATTATCCTGTCGGTGATTATAATTTTGAGAAGGATGTTGAAAGCATGAAGATCATTTTAGATACAGATGTTCCGCTTGTGTTTTCAGGGTTTGAATGTAGTTCGTCATTATTCCTTGGTCCGGTAGATATAGACAGGCTTAATGAAGGAATGGAAGGAGATAAGTGGACCTACGAACAACTCATGCCGTGGATAGCAAGAGGCTATAAGTTATTTGGCTCTGAAGGCTTCATTCCTTATGATACCACTGTGCTTGGCTACCTCACTA
>MWYU01000073.1 GCA_002050375.1 Chitinophagales bacterium 62-2 | reverse complement strand
GTACCATATACTAAAGTAAGACCGGTACGAGCAGCATTCAGAAATATAGGCCCAAAAAAATCGTTATTAGCGGCATATTTAGGCCAATAAGCCAAATAATAATAAATGTTCCCCCCACTTACTAACGATCTTACTCCAAATGCATCATCTACTCCGTTAACATGAAAACCATTAGCAGAAATCCAATAATCATTTCCATTATCAACAGCATATTGCCACCATCTTCGCGGTGCTGTTAAATCCGTTTTTAATGGTCTAATAGCTCCTGTAAAGGTGGTTGAAACGTTATTAATTGAAACACTTAAGGTACTTGCGGTAGGATTCCAAACTATATTGCTAAAACCTGTAACCGTTTGGCTTCCATTTACAAGGGGACTGTTTAAAACAACCCCATTAATTGTATAGTAAAAAGTAGTACTATAAGTACGAAGGTTTCCACTGGCATCCAACCAGTTAAAACTGATGCTTCGGGTTGATCCGTTAACAATAACTTCATAGTCAATTCCGCCAATTGTTATACGTTTCCAATAATTTAAAATCTTGCTTATGTTGGTAAATTGCAAACTACTACCTAACCGGCCGGTACTATAAGCAGTAGCTTCCTCAGGGGTAGCCCGTATTAATACAGCTCTACTCCCATTAAACCTACCAAAAAGTTTAATAGTATCCGTAGTGGAGCTTTCAAAGGCAAACTCAAAATCAGATATAAGTCCTGCGCCTCTGATCCCTCCATTTACAGCCTCGTTGGGATCAGATAAAAGATGAACATACGAATAGGTATCAAAAATAAGACTTGGTTGCTGCAACGCTTTTATGCGATAGCTGCTTTCCACCGGAGTTACAGCAGTTGCAGAATCAAAATCAGCATACATTGTTACCCTGTTGGTTGGATTGAACTTAAAATAGAAACTATACGTATTTCCTTTTCCGCTATCTACTGTAATAAGTCCTTTCCAACCATTTGCTGCACCTGAAAGCTGGCTTTGATAAGCCTCTAATGTTTGATTTAAACGTTGGTCAGGAGTTTGCTCAAACAAAGATTTATCATCTTTTTTGCAGGCTGTAAAAGCGCATGTTATTGAAAGAATGATAACGGTGATTTTTTTCATTGTATACTGGTTAGTCTTTATAATTAATAAAGTAGAGAATTGATAGAAGCCCTGCTGCTTCTCTGCAAGCTATAAAAGTCAATGTTCCATGCCTGCTTAAAATAACTTACTACTACGGCTTCCTTTTGCCTTAGTCTTGCCTTTGCCTGTGCAGCAGTAGTTCCATTAGGCGATGTTCCTGTGTATGTTATACTGTTTACTCTTTGGTCGAACCATGCCTTACCTTCAACTAACATTTGCGAAACCATTTCAGCCCAGTCCTCAGT
>MWYU01000120.1 GCA_002050375.1 Chitinophagales bacterium 62-2 | reverse complement strand
GGTTCGGTAAATTGAAGTGCTGTAACTTTTGCGGCTGTGTTTAGATCGGCTTTCACAATTGTATCCTGGGTGAACGCAATTGCAGAAATAGAAAACGTAATAAAAGTTTGCAGTAGTTTTTCTTTCATCAGTATTAAATGATTTTATTTATTCCAGGCCTTTAAATTTTTGCACATAATTGATACCTATTGCCCTGAAAATATTTTTATTCTGGTATCAATAACCTTTAGCCCTGTTAGTGTTTCTAATTTATTTTTTATAATTGTTCTCTTTTCCTCACTAATGCACAAGGCTGGAATTTTCAAAAGTGGTTCTCTTTTATTATCGCCTTTTATAACGGCAGAGTAAATATAAGCAGGTGCTCTACCACCGCGCCTTCTGTAAGCCAGGTGATCTATAAAAGATACAGGATAACTTTGTTTGTGAGTTCTGAAAAAATAATTATAGTTAACATCAATACTCATTTTAGTAATAAGAACTTCAGTAACCAGTTTGCGGCTAAATATAAAAATGGCGGAGACTATTGAAGCAATAATCATAACAGCATTAGCCCAATTTGGAATGGTGGGGCTTGAAGCAAGAAGTAGAAAAATGCCCGCAGATAAAAACAGCACAGGAAAAAAACGCAGAATTAAAAGATGCAGGTTTTTTCGAAAGTTGTTCTCCTTTAAATGGATTTCTGAAGGACTATCTTCAAGTAAGATATAGGGGGAAAATACATTCATTATTTAAACTTACTCCAAAATCTTTACCCAAACATGATCGTTCATTAACACATTGTTTTTAATCACCGATTTTTGCCTGATACCTTCAAGATGAAAGCCGTTTTTTTCAAGAACTTTCATTGATGCTGTATTATGCTCAAATACTTCCGCGTATAGCCGTACCACATCAAATTGCTTACTTATGTAATCAAGCAACAAAGAAACCGCAATTGTTGCTATTCCTTTGCCCCAATAGTTCTCGCCAAGAAAATAGCCAATCTCCAAACTTTTGCGATAAACATCTTCTTTAGGTAATATTCCTATGCTTCCTGCAATGTTTCCGTCAACAGTAATAGCCATGTTTAATAGTGGTTTTTGTTGTATAGTATGTGCAATCCAGTCAAGGGCATTTTTGTTAGTATAAGGATGGGGGAAATGATCGCGTACGTTCAGCCATATTTTTTTATTATTAGCTATTGACGCAAGCTGTTGTGCATCCTCTTTTTTCCATGGCCGAAGTTGAATGTGGGGTTTCATTACAGTTAGTAAGGCAGCTAAAACGGAGGCAAATTACGAAAGTACAGTGCAATCTCTCATAGTTCATAAAATTTTGCAGGCTGAAATAGAATTATTAAATTGTATAAAATTACCTTATGACTTTTATAATAGGAACTAATG
>MWYU01000752.1 GCA_002050375.1 Chitinophagales bacterium 62-2 | reverse complement strand
ATGCACAACACTGCTTGAGATGTAATAGTCTAACGTAATTATTTAACTCCAAAAAATACTTTATGAACTGGATATTACAGTTGCTTTTAAACGCCGGCGTTTTATTATTAGCAGCTAAAATAATGCCTTCCGTAAAAATTAAAAGTTTCGGGACCGCTGTTGGGGTAGCGCTTGTTATCGGTATTTTAAACGCTACAATAGGCTTTTTATTGCGGCTGCCTCTAAATTTACTCACCCTTGGATTATTATCTTTTTTTGTCAGGCTAATTGTTATGGCTATAGTAATAAAAATCGCCGATAAATTTTTTTCAGGTTTTGAAGTAAGATCGTTTACAACAGCTATTATACTTGCTTGCATCATGGCTGTTGCCGGCAGTTTACTCACTTACTTTCTTGCTCCCCCCAGTCAAACAAATTACTCCACACCAGCTCGAACTAACAACAATTATTAACGTCAAAAACAACAACATGAAACATCTAAAATTTAGAAGTGTAGTTATTGCTCTATTGCTAACCACAGGTATTTCGATTACTTCCTGCAAAAGCAAAACGAAAGATGCAACAGATGATACTACAGTTCCCACAACTACAGCACCTGCTCCGGCCCCTGTTGAAGTATCGGGAGACGATGCTTTAAGAACCGGTATTGCAGATGCAACCAAAGATTACCCCGGAGTTACCGCAACAGTAAACAACGGAGAAATAACACTAACCGGAAGCCTGCAACGCAGCAAATTACCGGATTTAATGCAGAGGCTTAATTCTTTAAGTCCTAAAAAAATTAATAACAATTTAAAACTTAATTAATATGGAACAGGCAGGTACGGGTTTACAAAGTAAATATAGCCAGCTTATAAATGCGGCTAAAACGTCAGGGGTAACAAACCTACAGGTTAGAGAACAGGCGAATGTATTATATATAGATGGTGAGGCTCCAAACGGACAGGTAAAAGATAGCTTGTGGAATACTTACAATAGCATTGACCCTGACTTCAGGTCGGGAGATTTAATTATGAACATAGACGTCTCTGCAAATGCAGCCGGATCAACAGCAAGAGTGTCAACCGATTCTTCAAACTTAAACATTAGAAAAGGACCTGGAACCGATCAGCCGATTGTTGGTAAAGCAGCACATAACTCAACAGTTACTGTAGTAAGCCAAACAAGCGATCAGTGGTGGCTCGTAAGAACAAATAATGGTGAAGAAGGATATGCTTATGCGCAATACCTTACCGTGGAATAAGTGAGTTTTAATATATCAAATTAAGCAGGAATTATCGTTCCTGCTTTTTTGTGTTCTTTAGTATTTACGTACGTACAAAAAAGCAGGAAGCTTTCACTTCCTGCTTAGTTATAATAATCCATCAAATCGTTTCAATCCTTAAAATCCCCGATCATTATTCATCATCATCAAAATTCATTGCCTCACGTGCGGTAGCCAGCAGTTCGTATTCTTCTTTGCTACCTACGATCATGTTTTCAAACTCTCTCAAACCTGTACCCGCAGGTATTGCGTGTCCGGTAATTACATTCTCTTTCAATCCAAGCATATCATCGGTTTTACCCATAATTGCTGCAGAACTTAATACCTTGGTGGTTTCCTGGAAAGAGGCGGCAGATATCCAGCTTTGTACACCCAGGGAGGCTTTAGTAATACCAAGCAACAACGGAGAAGAAGTAGCAGATTCAGCATCTCTGGATTCAACTAACTTTCTGTCGCTGCGTCGAAGAATAGAATTTTCTTCTCTCACATCTCTCAGGCTAACAATTTGGCCAGCCTTCAGTTTAGTACTTTCACCTGAGTCAACTACAACTTTTTTATCATAGATGTAATCGTTTTCGTCGTTAAATTCAATACGGTCAACAGTATCACCTTCAAGGAACCTTGTATCTCCCGGATCCTGGATCTCAACTTTCTTCATCATCTGGCGAACGATTACTTCGATATGCTTATCATTGATTCGTACACCCTGCAAACGGTACACTTCCTGAATTTCATTTACCACATATTCCTGTACTGCGAAAGGACCGCGGATAGCAAGAATATCTGCAGGTGCAGTGGAACCATCAGAGAGAGATGTTCCGGCTTTTACAAAGTCGCCATCCTGTGCAAGTATCTGGCGGGTAAGCGGCACTAAATATTTTTTTACAACACCATCTCTTGCTTCTACGATAATCTCGCGGTTACCACGCTTAATGTTACCAAAGCTCACTACGCCATCAATCTCAGAAACCACTGCAGGATTGCTTGGATTTCTTGCTTCAAATAATTCAGTTACACGGGGAAGACCACCCGTAATATCTCTCAACTTACCTAATACCCTTGGAATTTTCACCAACACCTGCCCTTGTTTTACTTCTTCGCCTTCATCTAAAACGATGTGGCTGCCTACAGGAAGGTTATATAGTTTTGTTTCTTTAGCACCCTCAACAATAAGTGCAGGTATTTTTGTTTTATCTTTTGTTTCGATAACCACTTTTTCGCGGTGACCCGTTTGTTCATCCGCTTCCTCACGGAAGGTGATACCATCAAGAATGTTTTCAAACTTAATAGAACCAGCAATTTCCGCAACAACGACATTGTTGAATGGATCCCATGAACAAATTGATTCGCCTTTGGTTACTTTCTGTCCATCCTTTACCAAAAGGGTTGCACCGTAAGGAACGTTGTTAGTAATTAATAACCTGTCGTTCTTTACATCCATAATCCTAACCTCACCAGTACGACCAATAACAACTTTTACTTTATCACCTTCATTGTTTACCGTTTCAACAGTTCTTAAACCGTCAAACTGTATTGTGCCATCAAACTTAGCATTTAATGTACTTTCTACAGAAGCTGACCCTGCCACACCACCTACGTGGAAAGTACGGAGTGTTAACTGGGTACCTGGTTCTCCTATCGACTGTGCAGCAATAATACCTACAGCATCACCACGTTGTGCAGTATAACCGGTTGCAAGGTTTTTACCATAACACCTTACACATACACCACGTTTAGCTTCACAAGTAAGCACTGAACGAATTTCAACAGTTTCAATACCGGCATCATCGATACCCTTTGCAATGTCCTCATCTATTTGCTGTCCTGCTTCAACAAGCATTTCGTCATTGACAGGATTTAGAACATTATGTAAAGATGTACGACCAAGAATTCTATCGAACAATGGTTCAACTACATCCTCGTTA
The DNA here is from genome assembly GCA_002050375.1 of Chitinophagales bacterium 62-2. Classification (GTDB taxonomy): domain Bacteria; phylum Bacteroidota; class Bacteroidia; order Chitinophagales; family Chitinophagaceae; genus Segetibacter. The sequence goes on along the minus strand of MWYU01000752.1, from coordinate 33,235 downwards.
TCTTTTAGCGCTGTTGTAGCAATACCACGAAGTGTACCACAATCTTCTTCAGTAATTACAACGTCTTGGGCAACATCAACTAAACGACGGGTAAGATAACCTGCATCCGCTGTTTTTAACGCTGTATCCGCAAGACCTTTACGTGCACCGTGCGTAGAGATAAAGTAATCCAATACGTTCAAACCACCTTTAAAGTTCGAAAGGATCGGGTTCTCAATAATTTCAGAACCGGTACTACCACTCTTACGCGGTTTAGCCATAAGACCCCGGATACCAGCCAATTGTTTAACCTGTTGTTTACTTCCCCTCGCTCCCGAATCAAGCATCATGTACACAGAGTTGAAACCCTGTTTATCTGTTGCCATTTCACGGATCAAAGTTTCAGTAATACGGGTATCTACACGAGACCAAATATCAATGATCTGGTTATAACGCTCGTTATTGGTAATAAGACCCATATTGTAATTATCCCAAACTTCTTCTACTTCAGTTTTAGCGTTCGCCAGAAGCTGATTTTTGATTTCCGGAATAATAAGGTCATTAATATTAAATGATAGTCCTCCCTTAAACGCCATACGGAAACCAAGTGTCTTGATATCATCAAGGAACTTAGCAGTCTTAGGAACGTTAGTAATCTTAATAATATCGCCAATAATTTCGCGAAGGCTTTTCTTAGTTAATAATGCATTGATGTAACCAACTTCTTTCGGAACGAATTGGTTAAATAATACCCGCCCGACAGTAGTCTCTATTAATTTTTGATATAGTTCGCCTTTCTCATTTCTAACTAAAGTTTTCACTTTAATGTGAGCATGAAGGTCAACTTGTTTTTCGTTGTAAGCGATCAGCACTTCATCCATTGAATAGAACGCTTTGCCTTCACCTTTTACTTTAACCTCTTCAGTACTCTTTTTACCCTTAGTTATATAGTACAGACCTAATACCATGTCCTGTGAAGGAAGAGTGATAGGTGTACCGTTCTGCGGGTTCAAAATGTTATGAGAAGACAACATCAGCAATTGTGCTTCAAGGATAGCAGCGTGACTTAACGGAACGTGAACAGCCATCTGGTCACCATCAAAGTCAGCGTTGAAGGCTGTTGTTACCAATGGGTGTAACTGTATAGCCTTTCCTTCAATTAATTTAGGTTGAAAAGCCTGGATTGATAAACGGTGCAATGTTGGGGCACGGTTTAGCATTATCGGGTGACCTTTCAAAATGTTTTCAAGAATATCCCAAACAACTGCTTCTTTCTTATCCACTAATTTCTTAGCAGATTTCACCGTTTTTACGATACCTCTTTCAATTAGCTTACGAATAATGAATGGTTTGAAAAGTTCCGCAGCCATATCTTTTGGAAGACCGCACTCATGCATTTTCATTTCAGGACCTACAACGATAACCGAACGACCGGAATAGTCAACACGCTTACCAAGCAGGTTCTGACGGAAACGGCCTTGCTTACCCTTCAATACATCAGAAAGAGATTTCAAAGCACGTCCACCTTCAGCTTTAACAGCGTTTGATTTTCTTGAGTTATCAAACAAGCTATCAATAGCTTCCTGCAACATCCTCTTCTCGTTACGTAAGATTACCTCCGGCGCTTTGATCTCTAACAAACGCTTTAAACGGTTGTTACGGATAATTACCCGACGATAAAGGTCATTCAAATCAGACGACGCGAAACGACCACCATCTAAAGGAACTAACGGACGAAGTTCAGGCGGAATAACGGGAATATATTGCATTACCATCCACTCGGGACGGTTAGTGATACGAGTGTTTGCATCACGAAAACTTTCAACAACACTTAAACGTTTTAAAGCATCAGCTTTACGTTGTTGTGAAGTTTCATGTGCTGCAGCATTACGTAAATCAAATGACAGTTGATCCAGGTCAATTCTTTGCAACAGATCATGAACTGCTTCAGCACCCATTTTTGCAACAAACTTATTTGGATCTTCGTCAGGAAGATATTGGTTGTCTTTGGGTAAAGCATCAAGAATATCTAAGTACTCTTCCTCAGTTAAAAGATCACCGAAGTTCTGACCTTTATCAGCACGGATACCAGATTGAATTACTACAAAACGCTCATAATAAACAATCGTCTCTAATTTCTTAGAGCTCATACCCAACAAATAACCAATCTTGTTAGGGAGAGATTTAAAGTACCAAATGTGAACAACCGGAACCACTAACTTGATGTGCCCCATTCTTTCACGACGTACTTTCTTTTCAGTAACTTCAACACCACAACGATCACAAACAATACCCTTGTAACGGATACGCTTATACTTCCCGCAGGCACATTCATAATCCTTTACCGGACCAAAAATCCTTTCGCAGAACAAACCATCTCTTTCAGGCTTGTACGTACGATAGTTAATTGTCTCAGGCTTTAAAACTTCACCGAAGCTTTTTTCAAGAATGCTATCGGGAGACGCCAAACCGATCGTGATCTTAGAAAACGTTGGCCTTGGACGGTTATCTCTTTTATTCATTGCCATATATCGTAATTACGAATTAATTTTTTTAATCAGCCTTAGTTAGTTCGCTTCCCAACATCGTTGTGTAACTTACTTCAGCTATTTGTGCTTTTAGGATCGAAAAAACTTAGAAGAGATTAATTGAAAATTGGAAGTCACAATTCGCGACTTCCAATTTTTATAAATCTAAGATTTCCCTTTAATCCTATTAATTAGGAAAATCTTCATTGGACCTATTCAAACTTCAGGTCAAGACCTAACCCTCTTAATTCATGTACAAGTACATTGAATGATTCAGGTATACCAGCTCTCGGAATATTTTCACCTTTCACGATTGCTTCGTAAGTCTTAGCACGACCAATAATATCATCCGATTTCAAAGTCAACAACTCCTGTAATATGTTAGATGCACCATAAGCTTCCAGTGCCCAAACCTCCATTTCCCCAAATCTCTGGCCCCCAAATTGAGCTTTACCCCCCAAAGGTTGTTGAGTAATCAAGCTGTATGGTCCGATTGAACGGGCGTGCATCTTGTCATCAACCATATGGTGTAACTTAATAATGTAGATGATACCGACGGTAGTTTTCTGTTCAAAACGTTCGCCGGTTTCGCCGTCATATAAGTAAGTATGACCGAACAAAGGCAATCCTGCTTTTGCAATGTTTTCTGCAATTTCTTCTACAGTAGCACCGTCAAAGATTGGAGTTGCGAAACGAACACCTAATTTTTCTCCCGCCCAGCCAAGTACAGTTTCGTATATCTGCCCAAGGTTCATACGACTTGGTACACCAAGCGGGTTAAGAACGATGTCAACAGGAGTACCATCTTCTAAGAAAGGCATATCTTCAGCACGAACGATCTTGGCAACAATACCTTTATTTCCATGACGTCCAGCCATTTTATCACCCACTTTAAGTTTTCGCTTAACAGCCATATAAACTTTAGCAAGCTTCAATACACCCGCAGGTAGTTCATCACCTATTGAAATGTTGAACTTTTCTCTCTTATAACGCCCTAATTCTTCATTATACTTTATGCTGTAGTTGTGCAACAAAGTATTGATCTGATCATCCACCTTTGCGTCACCAGTCCAACTTAAAGGATTTACATTCATGTAATCTATCTGGCTCAGGTTCTTTTGATTGAACTTTGATCCTTTCCCAATTAGCACCTCACCAAAGTTGTTGCTAACACCTGCTGAAGGTTTTTCCTTCAATAAAGTCTGCAACTTTTCGAGTAATACTTCCATGATGTCCGCTACATTCTTCTCATGCACTCTCTCTATCTTCTCTAACAACGCTTTCTCACGAACCTTTGTATTCTTATCTTTCTTAGCTCTTTGGAATAACTTCTTATCAATAACGACACCTTCAGTTCCACTCGGTGCTTTCAAAGAAGCGTCTTTTGCATCACCGGCTTTATCACCAAAGATGGCACGTAATAACTTTTCTTCAGGCGTTGGATCGCTTTCTCCTTTAGGTGTAATCTTACCAATAATTATATCTCCCTCTTTAATTTGAGCGCCTATGCGAATGATACCATTTTCATCAAGGTCTTTAGTAGCTTCTTCAGATACATTTGGAATATCAGGCGTTAATTCCTCTTCACCCAGTTTGGTATCGCGTACTTCCAACTCAAATTCTTCAATATGAACAGAAGTAAACCAATCTTCCCTAACTACCTTTTCGTTAATTACAATAGCATCTTCAAAGTTGTAACCCTTCCACGGCATGAAGGCAACTTTCAGATTTCTGCCTAATGCAAGCTCTCCATCACGTGTCGCATAACCTTCAGTAAGAAAGTCTCCTTCTTTTACAACTTGTCCTTTTTTTACAGAAGGGCGAAGGTTAATGCAAGTAGCCTGGTTGGTTTTTATAAACTTAGTAAGTTTATAAACAACTAAATCTTCTTCAAAACTTACCAACTTTTGTTCTGCATTTCTTGTATATCGAACATGAATTTCTTTTGCATCAACAAACTCTATCACACCATCACCCTCAGCATGAATTTGAATTCTCGCATCACGGGCTGCTTTTCCCTCAAGTCCGGTTCCTACAATTGGAACTTCCGGACGTATTAATGGTACCGCCTGGCGTTGCATGTTCGATCCCATTAATGCACGGTTAGCATCATCATGCTCAAGAAAAGGAATTAATGAAGCGCTTAAACCAACAATCTGGTTAGGAGCAACATCCATATATTCCACTTCAGTCCTATCAAGAATAGGGAAATCTCCTGTTTCACGACTTACAACCCTATCTTCAGCAAATTCTGAATTATCATTTAAAGGCGCACTTGCCTGTGCAATTTTCTTTAGATCCTCCTCTTCGGCACTCAAAAATGTCAGGTTCTTCATATCAACTTTACCGTTGTTCACCTTATGATAAGGAGTTTCGATAAAGCCCATATCGTTAATCTTTGCGTGAACGCAGAGAGTAGAGATCAACCCGATGTTTGGCCCCTCAGGAGTCTCGATAGTACACAAACGCCCATAGTGGCTATAGTGAACGTCACGAACCTCAAAACCTGCTCTTTCACGGCTTAAACCACCGGGGCCTAAAGCTGAAATACGACGTTTGTGTGTAATTTCAGAAAGAGGATTTGTTTGGTCTAAGAACTGCGAAAGCTGAGAAGTACCAAAAAATGAGTTGATAACTGAAGAAAGCGTTCTTGCATTAATCAGATCAACAGGAGTAAACACCTCGTTGTCACGTACATTCATCCTTTCACGAATAGTACGGGCCATACGGGCTAAACCTACACCAAACTGAGCGTACAATTGCTCACCCACAGTACGAACACGTCGATTGCTTAAGTGATCAATGTCATCAATTTCAGCCTTACTATTTGTTAAACGAACAAGATATTTGATGATCTCAATAATATCTTCCTTAGTTAAAACTTTCTTCTCGATCGGGAAGTTTAACCCGAGCTTGCGGTTGATCTTATAACGACCTACTTCGCCGAGGTCGTAACGTTTGTCCGAGAAAAACAATTTATCTATAATACCACGAGCAGTTTCATTATCAGGAGCATCAGCACCACGTAATTGTCGATAGATGTGCTGAACCGCTTCCAACTCACTGTTAGAAGTATCTTTATTTAAGGTGTTGTAAATAATGGAATAATCACCGCTCATTTCCTCCTTTTGGATAAATACATTCTTCACATCCATCTCGCTGATAGTTTCTATAGCGCTTTCATCTAATACCGTATCTCTTTCCATTACCACTTCGTTTCTTTCGATAGATACAACTTCACCTGTATCTTCGTCAACGAAGTCCTCTACCCATGTGCGAAGTACACGTGCAGCTAATTTCTTTCCTAAAAACTTACCTAATTCTTTCTTGTCTGCTTTAACTTCATCAGCCATACCAAACAATTCCAGAATATCCTTGTCTGTTTCGAAACCGATAGAACGTAATAATGTAGTTACAGGAAATTTTTTCTTTCGATCGATGTACGCATACATTACATTGTTAATGTCTGTTGCAAATTCCATCCATGCACCTTTAAAAGGAATTACCCTTGCAGAATAAATCTTAGTTCCATTGGGGTGAACAGACTGACCAAAGAATACACCTGGCGAACGATGTAACTGGCTAACCACAACTCTCTCCGCACCATTAACTACAAACGTACCACGAGGTGTCATGTAAGGAATATTTCCAAGAAATACATCCTGAACAATGGTTTGGAAATCCACATGTTCCTCATCGTTACAGCTTAAGCGAAGCTTAGCTTTAAGAGGAACAGCGTAAGTTAATCCGCGCTCCATACACTCGTCAATTGAGTAACGGGGAGGATCAATAAAATAATCCAGAAACTCCAATACAAAGATATTTCGCGTATCAGTTATAGGAAAATTCTCCTTAAACACACGAAACAAACCTTCTACGTTACGCTTATCTGGCGTTGTTTCTAATTGAAAGAAGTCCTGAAAAGATTGTAACTGAATGTCGAGTAGGTCGGGTGTTTCAGATAAATTCTTACTTTTACCAAAACTAACCCTGTTCTGAACTTTAGTTGAAGACATATTTATTATTAACCAGTTTTATACGAAAAAGTTAGGCAACAAATCTAAAAAAAGTGAAAGAATTACCATGCCTCTACAGAACCATTGGCCATTTTCTGTAAATGCTTTGATAATCTGCCTAAAAATAAAAGGAATGCAAAGGTAAGGTTTGCCAATTATATTGAAAAAACAATTTTTATACCGAAAATGTTAATGTAAGGAAAGTATTTTTTCTATTAAGGACTACTAAAAGTACAAAAAAGCAATAAGCCGGTAAGAGAAGTTACCGGCTTATTGCTTCAAATAAGTTGAACTATTTCACTTCAACCTCGGCGCCAGCATCTTTTAATTTAGCTGCAATTTCTTCAGCTTCAGCTTTAGCTACACCTTCTTTAATTGGTTTTGGTGCACCATCAACGAGGTCCTTGGCTTCTTTTAAACCAAGACCTGTAATGTCTTTAACCACTTTTACCACACCAAGTTTAGCTGCACCAGGGCTTTTTAAAATTACATCGAAAGCTGTTTTTTCTTCTACAGCAGGGGCAGCAGCAGCGCCACCACCGCCGGCACCAGCCACAGCTACCGCAGCCGCCGCAGGTTCAATACCATACGTGTCCTTTAGAATTTTTGCTAATTCGTTAACTTCTTTTACTGTTAAGCTAACTAATTGTTCAGCAAATTGATTTAAGTCTGCCATTGTTTCAAATTTTTTCCGCCTTCATTGCCTGTGCTCCGGCGGAGAGTTTAAAAAAATTTGTAATTGTCAACCGTTCAGGCTTGGTTGAATTATTTAAAAATTTGAAGATGTTTTAATTTGAAAAGAATACATTTTTCATATTCAAATCTTCAAATTACTCTTTTTCTTTATGCTTCTTGTGGTTGTCTATCTTCCAAAGCTTTTATTAAGCTTGCCAATTTACCACCTGCATTTAGGCCGCTAATAACATTTTTGACAGGAGATTGTAACAAACCGATAATTTCTCCAATAAGATCGTTTTTGCTTTTCAGTGTTTTTAAAGCCTCAAGTTGATCGTCACCTACAAATACTGCAGAGTCGATATAAGCTGCTTTTAAAACAGGTTTTTCAGCTTTATTCTCTGTACGGAAACTGCTTAGAATCATAGCAGGTTCTTTGGCATTTTCGCTGAAAAGAAGAGCAGTAACGCCGTTCAGGCTATCATAAACTCCAGAAAATTTCTCTGAATCTATTCCTTCAAGTGCCTTACGGATTAAGGTGTTCTTAGCAACTTTCATTTCCACACTCTTATTAAAACATATGCTACGTAGCTTGTTTACCTGCGCAACACTTAATGCTTCAGTATTTGTGATGTAGAAATTATTATATTGATTGAACTTCTCTTTAAGAATTTCAATGGCTTCGTTTTTTTGTTCTTTAGTCATAACGTGATTTTTTCGACCTGATGGTAACACCTGCCGTTCGGCTCTTAGTTACTTTCGACGTTATCGGTTTAAATGAATGATTTTGTGTCGACAGGAATACCAGGGCTCATCGTACTTGCCATACTTACACCTTTAAGATAAGTGCCCTTAGCTGCAGAAGGTTTCAATTTCATAATTGCATTTATGAATTCAGTGCTATTAGCAGCTAATTTTTCCGGGGTGAACGAAACCCTTCCAACAGATGCGTGGATAATACCTGCTTTGTCCACCTTAAAGGCTATTTTACCACCTTTAACTTCGTTAACGGCACTCGCAACATCGTTAGTTACAGTTCCTGTTTTAGGGTTTGGCATCAAATTTCGGGGGCCAAGTATTTTACCTAATCTACCAATTCGGGGCATTACCGATGGAGTGGCTACAATCACATCTACATCAGTCCAACCACCTTCAATCTTCGTTATAAATTCATCTAGTCCAACATAATCAGCACCTGCGTTTCTCGCATCATTTTCTTTATCAGGAGTACACAAAACAAGTACTCTCTTAGTTTTACCGGTGCCATGGGGAAGGGTTACGATCCCGCGAACTTGTTGATCAGCTTTTTTTGGATCAACGCCTAAACGAACATGCACATCAACAGAACTATCGAACTTTGTAATATTTACTTCTTTAACTAAAGAGGATGCATCAGCAAGCGAGTAGACTTTATTTTTATCTATTTTAGCTGCAATAGCTTTTCTTTTTTTTGTGATACCCATTCGTTTATCAGTTTAGAATTGATCAATTTATTTATCCCACGGAGCCAGACCTTCAACTGTTAAACCCATGCTACGAGCTGTACCTGCAACCATTCTCATGGCACTTTCAGGTGTAAAACAATTTAAATCAGCCATTTTATCTTTTGCAATAGCTTCAACCTGTTGCCAGTTTAACTTACCAACCTTGTTTCGGTTAGGCTCTTTAGAACCACTTTGAATTTTTGCTGCCTCCATCAATTGAACTGCCGCCGGAGCAGTTTTAATAACAAAGTCGAATGACTTATCATTATAAACAGTGATTAATACGGGAAGAGTCTTTCCCATTTTGTCCTGGGTTCTGGCATTGAATTGTTTGCAGAACTCCATGATATTTAAGCCTTTTGAACCAAGAGCTGGTCCGATTGGAGGCGCAGGGTTGGCCTGACCGCCTTTTACCTGCAACTTAACGTAGCCTGTAATTTCTTTCGCCATGTTTTATTTTTTTGGTGTTAACGTTTACATCTAATGTCATCCTAATTCTTTCGAAGAGCTACTTGAGGCATGAACAGAGCAAACTCCCAAATTCAATCAATTCTACTAAGAACATTTTTTTGGGACGGCAAAGGTAAGGGAAAGCAGGAGATTACCAACAGGCATTTAAATCTTTTTTAACTACTTGAAGTGAGCTATAATTTTTTATAAAACCAACACACCCTTTGCATCAATAACAATTTCCGTTTTAGGCTCTTTTATTGCGGCAACTTCTTCTTTGCTTTTACCTGCATCTTCAGCATAATGCTTTAATTCACTTACTGGTGTTACAGTCATTTTTGCTGTACCATCAACAACAATTTCTTTCCCATTTAAATCAACAGGAACAAAAAAAGCATGATCTTTCATTTTCACCATTATTTTCCCATCTGCTGTTTCCATTTTTAACCAGCATCCCATTTGTGTACAGACTTCAACTACTTTGCCTTTTACTTTTACATTCGTTTCCTGTTTATCCGTAACTTTTTTTGACAAATCATCAATATTTACTGCGCCTGCTACATTAGTTTTTGCTCCAAAGGTCATTCCTTTTTGAGCAGTGCCTTTAGGACGTTGAGCTATTGTAATTAGACAAGCTAAAACTGCGATGGATAAAGTGATGAGTTTTTTCATGTTATTTAGAATGTATTTATGGTAAAAATAAAGCCACAGTTTTGGCTGTGGCTCCATCTAATTTATGTAGGATTACCCTAATTTCTCTACCTGCATATAATTTAATTCTACAGGAGTTGAGCGGCCGAAAATTTTTACAGTGACTTTTAATTTTTTCTTCTCGTCATTCACTTCTTCAATTACACCGTTGAAATCATTGAAAGGCCCTTCAATTATCTTGATCGTTTCGCCAACAATAAAAGGTTCATTCATAGTAATACCCTGGTCATTCATCTCATCAACCTTACCAAGCATTTTATTAACCTCAGCTTTACGCAAAGAAATGATGTTTCCTTTAGATCCTTTACCGTCAGTTAAAAAATGCATTACATTGCTAACATTACTTATGTGCTGCACCATATCATCTGTAAGCTTTCCGTCGCTCACTTCAATCATTACGTAGCCGGGAAAATAGTTCTTTTCGCGCATTACCTTTTTGCCATTCTGTACTTTGTACACTTTCTCCATAGGTAAAAAAACCTGCTTAATTGTTTCGCTCCAGCCACTGCGATTTACTTCCTTATCAAGATACTCCTTTACCTTACGCTCTTTACCGCTAACAACACGCAGTACATACCACTTGGTTTCGTCGTGCGCGATTTCCTGTTCAGCAGGTTGAGGGTTTATAACTTCTTCCATTATTTATATAGGGAGTAAATTGCTTTTAATATGTTTTGAGATACGAAATCCATTATCCACACTAAAAAGGTGATGATAATCGTTGCTACAAGTACAATAACCGTTGACTGCTGCAACTGCAACCAGGTTGGCCATGTTACTTTTTCAGTAAGCTCCTGGTAGCTTTCCCTAAAATAATTTGAAATTTTATCCATGCTATCAATTTGACAATTTGTTATATGATAATTCGGCAATTAATACAAACGGAATTCTATTGTTTTAATTTTTGCTTTGTCGAAAGATCAAATTAATAAGCACGGGCACAAGGATTCGAACCCTGATCAAAGGTTTTGGAGACCTCTATTCTACCATTGAACTATGCCCGTAAGAAGCTCCTTCTAACCTTCCCGGAAGGGAAGGAATAAAGAAGAAGCCATATTTAAGAACTTTTATTTAAGAACAAAGTACTTAGGCTTTTGTCCTAAGTACTTTGCAAATTTATAAAGCCATTTCCAAGACCCCATTTGGAGAGTTAGGAACTTTTATTTTAAAATCTCAGTAACCTGACCCGCACCAACGGTACGACCACCTTCACGAATAGCGAACTTTAAACCTTTCTCCATCGCAATAGGTTGTATCAATTTTACCGTAAGCGAAGTATTATCACCAGGCATTACCATTTCAGTTCCTGCCGGAAGTTCACACTCACCTGTAACGTCTGTGGTACGGAAGTAAAATTGAGGACGGTACTTGTTGAAGAACGGAGTATGACGTCCACCTTCTTCTTTGCTAAGTACATATACCTCACCTTTAAAGTCAGTATGAGGAGTAATGCTTTTTGGCGCACAAATAACCATACCCCGACGTATTTGAGTTTTCTCAATACCACGTAATAATAGGCCAGCATTATCACCAGCCTCACCCTGGTCTAATAATTTCTTAAACATTTCTACACCGGTAATAGTTGAGGTAAGAGGAGCTTCCATTAAACCAACTATCTCAACTGACTCACCTACTTTAACACGACCTCTTTCTATACGACCTGTAGCAACCGTACCACGACCAGTGATAGAAAATACATCTTCAACTGACATAAGAAATGGCTGATCAACAGGACGTGGAGGCAGGGGGATATAAGTATCAACAGCTTCCATCAACTCATCAATCTTAGCAACCCATTTAGCATCTCCTGCAAGTGCACCCGTAGCCGAACCCTGGATAATAGGAGTATTGTCACCATCAAAACCATAGGAGCTTAAAAGGTCACGGATTTCCATTTCTACCAGTTCAATTAATTCAGGATCATCTACAAGGTCAACTTTATTCATGAATACTACAATGCGGGGAACACCTACCTGACGGGCAAGAAGGATATGTTCTTTAGTCTGCGGCATAGGGCCATCAGTAGCAGCAACAACCAAAATTGCACCGTCCATTTGAGCAGCACCGGTAATCATATTTTTGACGTAATCAGCATGTCCTGGACAGTCTACGTGAGCATAGTGACGGTTAACAGTTGCATATTCCACGTGAGCAGTATTGATAGTAATACCTCTTTCCTTTTCTTCAGGTGCACCGTCAATTTCATCGTAATTCTTTTTTTCCGCTAAACCTTTTTTTGACAAAATATCGGTAATAGCGGCAGTTAAAGTTGTTTTTCCATGGTCAACGTGACCAATGGTACCAACGTTAACGTGAGGTTTATCCCTCTTAAAATTCTCTTTTGCCATTTTATTTGTTTTTAGATTGTGGTTTTAAATTTTAAAACCTTGCTTTCGTTGTCACGAAAGTAAGCCTTTGTTATTATTTTTTAATTTTTTGGATGCTGTTCAACTGTTAAACCTTCAAACCCCGCCTTTCAATCCTATATCCATGGAGCGTATACAACATTTCTACTATTCAATAAAGCCCGTCTTACAATCCTCCTTCTAAAATTTGAGCTGTTGATGAGAATTGAACTCACGACCTCTTCCTTACCAAGGAAGTGCTCTACCCCTGAGCTACAACAGCTTTTTAAAGTCATTGAAGTCAGTGGTCTTCAAGTTAATAAGCACAAGTACTACTAACCCTTTGACTTAATGTCTTATTGACTAATTATGAGCGGAAGACGAGTCTCGAACTCGCGACCTATAGCTTGGAAGGCTATCGCTCTACCAATTGAGCTACTTCCGCTTATTTCAATTCGACTATTTTGTGTAAGCCAGAGGCTAATCATTATCAAGAAAAATAAAAGACTATACAATTAACAATAATTGTCGAATTTTCCGTGGGCAGAGCAGGGTTCGAACCTGCGTACTCGTGAGAGAACAGATTTACAGTCTGTCGCCTTTAACCACTCGGCCATCTGCCCTTTTATGCCTTACAACTATCTAATTCAAACCTCAAAACTTTCTTCGCCTTACTTTAAATTAATCAAGAGCCGAAGAAGGGAGTCGAACCCCCGACCTACTGATTACAAATCAGTTGCTCTACCAACTGAGCTACTTCGGCAAATAATTTATCTAATTTCTAAGCTTTGACGTAAGGTTTTTAATAATAGCAATTACATAGCTTTAGTAAGTAATTTGCTTAATAATTTTTCGGATGGCAAATGTAAGGGAAAACTTGAAATACAATAGCATTGTAAATTATTTTTTAAAGATTAAATTCTCTCCTTAACCCTATTATATAGACAATTTTTTAAAACTTTGGAGAACCTTTCCTGGGGTTTGAAGGATCGATAGTTACAATAATAGAATCACCTGGAATAACTCTGTTGTTAATAGTTGCACTATCAATATATAACTGCCCATTAGCAACGTAATTGTATTTTATCATTAGCTTATCGCCCCTAATCTCTTTTCGTTCAAAAATTTTTGCCTTCACATTTTGATGTTCTTTACATGATGCCAAAAAAAGAAATATTAAAAGGTATAAGACAGATAATTTTATTTTCATAAGACAAAGTTGATAAATAGTGGGAAAAGACGTTGCCAATTTATCACAGTTTTTATTACTCTGTTACCGGATCTTTTTAAACTCCTGTATATCCAAATAAAGCCACCTATTTTTCTACGTACGATGATTTGTGATCAACGATAAAACAACATACACCAAAAACACAACAGGCACTGCCAGCCATTTAAAAAAAATTGCTGAAAGTATGGCTACAACCAGCAGAATAACTTTTGGAAGATTGTTTTTAATGCTGGCATCTTTAAACTTTAAAGCCAACATCGGCAAAGTTGAAATCATTAGATAACTTGTGATAACAATTATACCGTACCAAAACCAATGATTTAATAACAACGTTATTGCAAAAGGATTATTTGAATACCAATATATAAGTGGAAAAGATGTAATGAGCAAACCAATAGCCGGAATAGGAACTCCTTTAAAACCAATGGATTCTTCTGCATCAATATTAAAACGTGCCAAACGGTAGGCACCGGCGCACGGAATAATGAAAGCAGGTAATAACCAGGCAGCTGAAGTATTTAGTCCATTTTCCTGCTGGGCAAAGGCAAGTCGCAAGAACTGATAAACAATTAATCCTGGTGCTACTCCAAAACTTACCACATCTGCCAGGCTATCTAATTGCTTACCCATCTCAGAACTGGCTTTTACTATTCGTGCAACAAAGCCATCTAAAAAATCAATTATTGCGGCCATTCCAATAAACACTGAAGCCAAATATATTTTTTCCGGTAGCATCAGTAGTAATTCTCCATTTTCATTAGAAGCTGAAGCCATCCCGTTTTGCAGCGTATAAACAATGGCAAGGCACCCAAAAAACAGGTTCAGCAGTGTAAATATATTTGGTATCTGTTTCATAAAGCCTAACCCCTCTATTCCGCCTATAAGGGTGAAGTTTTAATATTTGGATTTTTTTAAAGTCCTCCCTTTAGTGAGGACTTAGGAGGATCTTTTCATCAACTCCTCAATCTCCTCAGCAGTGATAGGAATATTTTTCATCAGATCTATATTTCCATTTTCTGTTATCCAAAAATTATTTTCTATCCGAATACCCATTTGCTCTTCCTCAATATAAATTCCGGGCTCTACTGTAAACACCATTCCGGGCTCAATGGGTTCTACTCTTGTGCCTAAATCGTGTACATCTATACCGAGATGGTGAGATATACCGTGATACAAATATTTGCGGTAAGCACGGTTTTCCTTGTCCTCGTTCTTTACATCTGCCTCGGTTAGCAAGCCTAATTTTATAAATAGCTGGTTTGCTTCATCCCCAACTTTTTCAGTATAATCTACAATACTTATTCCCGGCTTTAAAATGCTTTTCGCAAAATTGTGTAAGTTCAAACAGGCATTGTAAACTTCTTTTTGCCTTTGTGTAAATTTCCCATTTACCGGTACGGTTCGGGTAAGATCAGCGGAGTAGTTACCATACCTGGCGCCAAAGTCCATTAGTATAAGTTCACCATCCTTACACTCTGCGTTGTTTGACACATAGTGTAGAGTTCTGGCTCTATCGCCGCCGGCTACTATGCTTCCATAAGCGGGACCACTGCTGCGGTTGCAAAAAAACTCCTGTATAATTGCAGCTTCAATTTCAAACTCCATAACACCTGCATGTATAAACCCTAAAAGTCTTCTAAAAGCTTTTTCCGTTATTGAAATTGCCTGCTTTATTACCTCAATTTCTTCCGGCGTTTTGATTGCTCTTAACCGCTTAAAAATTTTGGCTGCACGTTCATACTCATGTAAAGGATAGCGGTTTCGCATTAGTTTGGCAAAGCTGTAATCCCTTGTCTCTACCCATACGCTTTTGCGGTCATTCTCATTTGTGTTAAGATAAATACGGTCTGCAAAATGTGTCCAGGGTTGAAGTACTGCATCTAATGTATCTAACCAAATAACTGTTTTAACACCCGATATTTCTTTCGCCTCATTCTCTCTTAAGCGTTTTCCATCCCACTTTTCTTTTTGCTCGTTTGGCCTCACCAATACCAATACTTCCCGATACTTTTCATCAGGACTATCAGGAAATAAAATGAGCATAGTATCTTCCTGCTCAATACCGGTAAGCCAATACAATTCGGTGTTTTGAACAAAGGGATACAAGGCATCCCCGTTGGATAGAACCTCATCATTGCTATTAAAAATTGCAATGCTTTTTGGCTTCATTTCTTTTGTGAAACGTTGCCGGTTTGTTATGTAAAGTTGAGGATTGATAGGAAGATGCTTCATAAAGTACCGGTTTCTACCCGTGCAAGATACATGTTTGATGTATTAAAAAACCGCCTGTAGTTAGCAGACGGTTCCTTCAAAAAATAGTTGATAGATGTCAGATGGTAAGTGTTAGTTGCGAGATGTCGGATTAGAGCTTTCTAACAACTGTCATCTGTCAACTATTATTCAATCACTTCAATATTTTTCTTGTATTTACTCTTATTAAATACAAAGGTATTGTCGGGTATGCTTGCATTTGTATTAATGGTGTTGAGCGCAAATTCAATTGTATTACTACTCTTATCCAAAATTCTTGCCTTGGTAATCATCGTTTTTGTTTTGTCGACAAACACATTCACCTTTTGAAAATTTTTCCGTTTGTCAATTGGCATCATTTCAATTTCGTGGAAGTTTCCTGTTGATGAAACCAACCTATAGGTAAAATCCTTATCGTAAAAGTTACTCAATAACTTTTGAGGAGTTAAAGTTTGATTGTCTGCATCGGGGGTGCTTACAGTTACTTCGTTATTGCCATTATAGTTCCAGGTTTTGGCACCATCACTAAATATTTCCGTTGCTCCCTGCTTGATGTAATATTTCTGACCTTTAATTGCAATTTTTCCTGCTACATTGTTGTTTACCTTCCCGCTACGGCTTTTGGATACATAAGAGAAATTGGCACTAATGCCTTTAAAGGTTTTTAATTTAGAACTTACTGCATCTAATACTTTTTTAGCGTTTGCATCGTTTTGCGCCTCAACTGATCCGGCAATCATTACCAGTGCCACTACTAAATAATATAATTTTTTCATCATGTAAATTTTACTTGTTCGAAAGTACGGCTTTAAGACAATGATGTATTTTAATTGTTTAAACGTAGTTTGTTAAAGCACCAGCATAAAGTTATAGCTACTGAAAAGCTCCCAAAATTTCTTCAAGCTCTATGTCGGATTTTACCTGAACGTCCCGGGCTTTGCTGCCCTGATTAGGGCCTACAATTCCGGCTGCTTCTAATTGATCCATCAGGCGGCCTGCGCGGTTATAACCCAATTTCATACGGCGTTGTATAAGAGAAGTGCTTCCTATCTGGCTGCTTACAACGAGCCTGGCGGCATCTTCAAATAAGGGGTCGCGGCTGGTGGCATCAAAATCTTTCCCTTCCAGTTCTTTTTCATCAACATATTCGGGTAGTAGGAAAGCTTGAGGGTAACCTCTTTGATCACCAATAAAATCAGTGATGCTGTCAACCTCCGGGGTATCAACAAAAGCACACTGAAGCCGTGTTATCTCACCATTAAAACTTATAAGCATATCACCTTTACCTATCAGTTGCTCTGCGCCACCGGAGTCTAAAATGGTACGGCTATCAATTTTACTGGAAACTTTAAAGGCAATACGGGCAGGAAAATTCGCTTTAATTGTTCCCGTAATAATGTTAACCGAAGGACGCTGTGTAGCTATGATAAGGTGAATACCAACTGCTCTTGCCAACTGAGCCAGTCTCGCTATTGGCATTTCCACTTCTTTGCCTGCTGTCATAATTAAATCGGCAAACTCATCTACTACCAGCACAATGAAAGGAAGATATTGATGACCTTTTTCCGGATTAAGTATTCGGGCAACAAACTTGTCGTTGTACTCTCTTATGTTACGGCAACCTGCTTCTTTCAACAGATCATAACGGTTATCCATTTCAATGCACAAAGCATTGAGAGTGTGGATTACCTTTTTTGTATCAGTTATAATACTTTCCTCTTCGCCGGGAAGTTTGGCCAAAAAATGTTTCTCGATAGAACGGTAAATGCTAAGCTCCACCTTTTTCGGATCAACTAACACAAGTTTTAACTGTGAAGGATGTTTTTTGTATAGTAACGATACGAGTATAGCATTCAACCCAACAGATTTACCCTGGCCCGTAGCACCGGCCATTAGCAAGTGAGGCATAGTGGCGAGGTCAACAATAAAGTTTTCGTTATCTATTTTTTTCCCAATGGCTATAGGCAACGAGTAATTATTGTTCTGGAATTTTTCGGAAGCAAGCAGGGTCTTCATGCTTACCACGGTTTTTCTAACATTAGGCACTTCAATACCTATCGTTCCTTTGCCGGGGATAGGTGCAATAATCCTGATACCAAGCGCTGCAAGGCTTAACGCAATATCATCTTCAAGGTTTTTAATACGGCTGATACGTACCCCGGGCGCCGGAACTATTTCGTACAAAGTAACTGTAGGACCAACCGTTGCAGCAATCCTTTGAATAGAGATATCATAATTTTTGAGCGTAGCAATAATCTGGTTCTTATTGCTTTCTAACTCAGTTGGGTCATGAACAATTTTTTCGCTGCCATGTGTCTCTAACAGTTCCAGAGATGGATATTTATAATCGCGGAGATCAAGTTTTGGTTCGTATGGGGCGAGTTGGGTAAAATCTTTTTTAAAGGCTACTTCCTGTTCTTCAACAGGCACTTCAGGCATGTCATTAATCTCCAGTTCCATATCTTCTATAAAATCCTCCTGCTGCTTTAGAGTTGGTGCCTTTTTAGCAGGAACCTGCGAAAGTGCAATGTCAACAAGGGAAAGAGGTTCACCAGGTTCTTCATCGTTTTTATATCCAAAAGGTAATTTCTCTTTAGTAAACTCATCTTCCTGTTCTGCCGGCTCTTCCTCTTTTTCAATCATCCCGAAGTTGGTAACAGGATTTATAATCAGCTCCTCCGCAGGCAATGACACCACTACTTCATCTCCCGGGTTTTTTAATTTGTTTGAATTGCTCCTATTTTTTTCTATAAATAGTTTTGACCCCTCATTGTTTTCATCCAATGTCACAAACATCTTCTCTTCGTCGGTAGGACTTGTATTGCCATCTTTTCTATTTAAATTATTTATAGCTTGAGCCTGAGTTTTAGCATTTGGTATAGTAAATTTTGGATTAAAGCGCCAAACAAAATAGATGAAAGCAGCAACTAATAATACTGCCCCTGTTCCAAGAACACCTACCCATTTTATCATCCAGTCATTAACCAATTCTCCAACAGAGCCTCCATAACTGAACTCACTATTTCTAAAAATAAATGCAAAGGCTATACTTAAAACGAGCAATCCCGCAACTACATATCGTGCATTTCGGGCAAGCGAAAAAACTTTACGTCCAAACAATAGATTAACACCTAAAACAAAGAAGAATGTGCAGAATAAAAAAGAGGCAACACCGAAACCTTTGTAAATAAAAAAATGAGCGATGTAAGCACCAAGCACCCCTAATAAATTATTAACATGTACATCATCGACACTAAAAATTTTAATGCCAAATTCATAAACTTTGTCCTGATCGTCCTGCCAGGTAAAGGCATACGAGGTAAATGCAATAAATAGAAATAAGGAAAATAAGAGACTAATCGTACCGGCTATCTTATACGTACGTTCATCCTTCACAATTTCTTTAACGGTCACTTCTTCCTCCTTATCAGCCGTTAATTTATTTGGATTAGGAGGATGTGGCGATTTCTTCTTGATACGGTTTGCCATATAACTATACTAATCAAATATAAAGAACTGGTATCAGGGCTTTAAAAACGGTGGGTAACTATTTAGAGCATCGGTAGTTATTAACTATTTAACAATAGTTGAAACTTTGCAGCAGGTAAATTACAATTGGCAACAATAATTCTATAGCCTGAAGAAGCTTAACTTATATCTTTTCCTGATATGTTCTATTGGAAAACCCTCACAAGTTTTGAAGCTTTCCCATTTCAAGTAGAATTTAAATTTCAAAGTTTATGGTTGAATGGGGACAACTAATTCTAAGGTTACAATTGAACTATAGGTGTTGGTTTAAACAACCCTATTAATACAAATAACCATCCTGCAATAAAAGCCAAACCACCAAAGGGTGTAATAGCACCAATCCAGTTATAAGCTGTTTTTTCTGTTCCCTTTATATAGGTGAGAAGATATAGAGAGCCACTAAACAAAATAATACCTGCAATAAACAGCCATCCCGCCCAAACCATCCACTTATTTCCAAAGTCTTTGAACAAAATTCCCACAGCGAGCAATGCAATTACATGATAGAACTGGTATCGAACACCTGTTTCAAAAATGTTTAGAGCAGCCTCGCTTACTTTTTGCCTGAGTGCATGCGCACCAAACGCACCTAAGGCAACTGCTAAAGCTCCTAATATTGCAGCAGCTTTTATAAACATACTATGCATATTCTTTCAAAATTTTTTTGAAGCCCGCTTCAGTTATCTCAGCACCGGATAATATGAAAGCAGCCTGATTATAAAATTCCATTCTTTCGTCGCGCTTTGCCAATAAAAAGTTTTCAAGTTCTTCGTCTGCCATGTTCTTAATCAGCGGACGATGATCTTTTTCTTTTACCAATCGTTGGGCTAATGTTTCTATGGGTTCGTCTAACCAGATAGTGATGCCGGTTTTATTCATCCACTTCATGTTATTGTTAAAGCAAGGTGTGCCGCCGCCAACTGATAAAATAAATTGCTTTTTCTCACTAAACAACTTCAGCATTTTAGTTTCTAATTTCCTGAATACTTCTTCCCCGTCCTGTTCAAAAATTTCTGAGATCGTTCGCTCTTCCATCATTTCAACAAGGGTATCTAAATCGTAACAAGCTACTTTAAATCTCTCTTTTAATTTCTGTGCCCAGTAGGATTTGCCGGAGCCCATCATGCCGATTAAAAAAATTTTTGTCATCTTATGCCTTCTATTGAATGAGGATATACTAAAACTAATTTATAGTTGAGACTATAGAAAGCAATCTTCTCCCAATGCTGATAAACGAACTTACGAAAATCAGCATAGCGCATATTACCAATCTTAAAATGAATAACTTTTGGCGGAGGATTTGAATGAACCATTCTGTCAGCAAAATCTTTATCGCGGGATAAGATAGTTAATGAATGTTGCTTGGCATAATCCTATATATCATTATCGCTGATTCCTTCACCTAAGGAATTTGCGTATAAACCCATAACTGATTAAACCCTGTAGCACATCGCATTAATATTCATACCCGCTCCTACGCTTGCAAACAGCAGTTCATCGCCTTCCTGAAGTTGGTGTTTTTTATCAAGGCCTTTTTTTACAAGATCGTACAATGTGGGTATTGTTGCAACCGAGCTGTTGCCAAGCCAATGAATGCTCATGGGCATAATATTAGGAGGAATATCTTTTATACCGTACAGCTTAAATAATACTCTCATTATAGCGTCATCCATTTTTTCATTTGCCTGGTGAATGAAGATTTTATCCAGTTGATTTATACCGATACCACTTTTTTCAAGACAGTCTTTCATCGCTTCGGCTACGTGTCTCATAGCGTATTCATACACTTTACGGCCTCTCATCTTCATATAACTTACCGAAGAATCGCTACCGGGAAAGTAAGATGGCCCCATGCTTATATAAAAAGTTTCATCAATGCAATGTGATTGCACACTGGCTCCTAAAAAGCCACTGCCTTCCTCTTCTACCTGTTTGTATTCAACTACGGTAGCACCGGCGCCATCGCTAAAGATCATACTATCTCGATCGTGCATATCAATTACCCGGCTTAAAGTTTCGGCACCAATTACCAAAGCTTTTTTTGCAATGCCTGCTTTAAAAAAAGCATCAGCCTGTATCATACCCTGCAGCCATCCGGGGCAGCCGAACAACACATCGTAAGCAACACAATTGGGATTTTTAATTTGCAAGTTATGTTTCACTCTTGAGGCAATTGATGGAACAGCATCGCTTTGGCAAGAGTTCATCTTCACGTCTCCAAAGTTATGGGCTAAAATAAGCTGGTCAATTGTTTCAGGATCAACACCACTGTCTTCTATTGCCAGACGCGCAGCAATGGTAGCAATATCGGAGGTAGTCATATCGGCAGATATATACCTGCGTTCTGCAATACCCGTTATCTGCATAAATTTTTCAACTATTATCTCCGGCTCTATTTCAATGGGAGTATTATCTTCTGCATAAAATTTACTTTCTGTAAACTCTTTGTTAGTTTTAATTTCTGTCGGTATATAACATCCCGAACCGGTAATCACGGATCTGTTCATTACAACTTAAGGATATAGTTGATAAATGGGAATTTAATAGCTGTAAATATAGGGATAAATGATTTGAGGGAAGCCCTAACCCTAAAGGGAGAAGAGAGATTAAAAGTCGGAACGTCTTGATTAAGAATATAGTTTCAAAAGCAAGACTTTCACCTGCCTTTACACGTAGCTTTCCTGTCAATTCTGAAAATCCTGTAAACCCCGGTTCAGACTAATCATCATCATCTTCCTTCGAGCTTATTAATACAAAGGCAGACCTTTTAGCGCCGGGAAAAGGGATTTCTCCTTTAATGGCATGCCAAAGCACCTCATTAAATTCAAGATCGGGTGCTGCATCCTCTTTAGCCAGATCAAACTTCTCTGATTTTTTCTGCCATTTATTTATCGCAACATTCTTATCGTTCAAATTAATATTGGACTTTCTAAAAGTAAAATCTGAAGCTTTTGCTACCGTATCGAAGCAGCGCCACATAGGTACCGCTGCTGCATCATATTGTGTCATTGGAGGTATGCCTAAAATCAGTTCCATTGTTCTAAGCATAGAAGTGGTTGAATAAGCGGTATGATCTGCAAAGCCCCTCTTAATATAACCGCCGGCAATATAAGCTGTGCTTCTATGTGCATCTACGTGGTCGGCGCCGTTTTGAGCATCATCTTCAATAATAAAAACGACGGATTCATTCCAGATGGCGCTTTTAGATAAGTAATCAACAAACATACCTACTGCCAGGTCATTGTCTGCTACGTGCGCATAAGGGGTGGGGCTACCTTTCTTCAAACCTTCTGTATGATCGTTGCCCATTCTTAGGCTGTTAAATTGAGGAACTGCATTAATGGCAAGCAAGGAGTCAAAATCTCTCTTCCATTGATAAAATCTCGTAGTATCCTTTACATTCATGTTCCAGCCCGAGTAAGTCGGGGAAAAGTGACCTTTTAACTCTTCAATATTTGCTTTGCCATTATCAACAAATTCGCCGTAACTGCGGTAACTAACGCCACTTCTTTTGCAGGCATTCCAAATAAAACCACCTTTATTATTACCGATTTCCCTTTTGCCTTCGCCGGGATATGTGCCGCCCCTGTTGCCATAACTTGTTGGCCAATTTTTTTCAACAAAGTCATTAGCATAAGCACCCATTGTCCACTGATGCCCGTCGGCGCTTACTTCAGCATCTACATAAAAATTATCTAACAACACAAATTGCCTTGCTATTGCATGCTGGTTAGGCGTTATCCGTTCGCCAAACAAAACAAGGGAAGTATCCCCGTTTCCCTCCGGAATGTCTCCAAGCACCTGGTCGTAAGTACGGTTCTCTTTTATGATATAGAACACATGCTTTACAGGCGATTTTTGTCCCATCATCATAGGAACAGGATTATTAGGGCTTCCTTCGGCAGTCTCTTCTTTCTTCTTGGTATAAGGGGTATTATTATATACGGCTTTTGAATAAATGCTCAACTGCTCTTCAGAAGGTTCACCAATAATGCTAAGGGTTCCTTTAAAAAGCCCTGCTATATATTCGACTTTTGGTGGGTTTGAAACATCGCCGATATGATGTCCTACCCTTTCCCTTGTGCCTAAAGGATTTGGCCCATTGGGATTAGCCATAGAAGTAAAACCTTTGCCATTAGCCACCCAAATATTTTTGCCGATTACCTTTACGTTAGTCGGGTACCAGCCTACCGGTATAAACCCTTCGGCCTTACTCATTCCCTGCTTTGATACATCGAATACAGCAAGACAATTATTAGTTGCATTAGCTATATACAATGTTTTTTCATCTGCACTTAAGGCAAGCCCATTTGGCGTTGAACCGTTTGGGGCATCTGGATACAATGCACTATTCAAAGTTTCAATAACTGCGTTCTTATCGAGGTCAATAACCGATACTGAATTTTCGTTGCCATTACATACATAAGCCAGACGCCCGTTTTTTGTCAGCAACATTTCGTTTGGATTATCCCCCAGCCTTACAGGTTGTTTAAACTTCCGTCCTTTTGTATCAAAAACTAATAATTGATCACAACCCCAGCAGGTGATGTATAACTCATTTTTTTGCGGAGACAGAACACAAGTATATGCCTCGCCAGGAAGCTCAAATTGGCCAACTATTTTTTTTTGTGCAATGTTAAAAATGTATAAGCTGTTATTCTCTTTCGTAACCACATACAGCAGATTGTTTCTCTCATCGGCAACAAGCCCTGAAGGAGAAATTTTTGTTGGCCAGCGGGTGCCAAGAACAAGGCTGTCTGTTAAACGAAGTTTATTGTTGCTTACATCGTATTTCAAAATCCTGTTATCGTTGCCGCCAGATGCATATAAATACCTGCCGTTGCTGCTAAAATTTAAGCCGTACCACGACTTAGGAATCGTGACTGCATCTAACTGCTTTTGTTGCTTCACATCAAAAAGCTGTATGCTTTGCACACTTTGTCCATTATTGGTTACTGCTACATATTTTTCGTTAGGGCTAACAACCATGTTTAACGGAAGGTCTCCAAGCGGAAGGCTTTTACCAACAGGCGTAAGGCTCCAGCCATTAGGAAGCTTTACGCGTTTCTGCTCTATTTGTTGTAGTGTTTGTGCAAAGGAAATTATGTAACACGTACTAAAGAATAACAAAGCGGCAAGGTGTTTCATAATCAGTATTATGCGGGGAAGTTACTTAGGGTTCTTTAAAATAACATTTTTCAGGTAATAAATTTATTTTTTCTGTTCGGGCAATAAAGCAAAAGTGTCTTTAAGAGTTATTATTCTGAAAGACACCTTTTAAAAAATTATGGAATTAAGATAGATGCTTAGCTTGCTTATTTTATTGAAGCTTTATCTGCTTGCTATCAAATCAATCATCGCTGAAATTTCATCAACTAACTTCTCATCTGATCCGCTAAAACCTACACTTTTAAATCCCAGCTTACCATCTTTACCAATAATAAATTTTGTAGGAATGCCCGACACCTTGTAATTATTTACTACAAGAAAATTATCAGGATCGTCTTTTATACTTTCGTCGTAGAGCACATTAAATGTATACTTATTTTGTGCAATAAAATCGCTAACCTCTTTTTTACGCTTATCCATTGTTTCCTGTCGCTCCCATGTATCTATAAACAGAAACACAACATTCTCATTGTTCTTATATTTATCAACTGCTTTTTGCATACCAGGGAAAGAAGCTATACAAGGTCCGCACCAGGTTGCCCAAAAATCTAAAACCACTACTTTACCTTTCAGGCTGGCAAGCGATACATCCTGACCCTGCATATTCTTTAAAGTAAAGTTGGAAGCGTTTTCATTCAGCATTTTTTTAATCAGTTCTGCTTTGGTCTTCTCTTCGCTCGCTTTTGTTAGAACAGTAAAGTATTGGTCAGCTTTTTGTTCCGATTTCATATTATTTACAAGCGCACGACGTAAAACAGCTTTTCCTTCAGAGCCAAGCGCTGCATCTTTTATTAGCGGCTCGAGTTCTTTTTGTACTTCTGCAGGTGTGGCTGTTTTTTCAAGCAACATTGCATACCTGTCATTGTAAACAGCGCTTTTCCCTTTTGAGATAGCAATAGCATCCTTGATATAAGGCAGTCCCTCTTTATAATCCTTAAGTTTATACATAATGTAGGCATAAGTATCTGCATACATTGCATAAGTGCTTTTCCGGTTTTCCTCCCATTTTGCGAGAGTAGCCATGCCAGGTTGTTTTTCACCGGGTGCAGACATTTCTTTTTTAGCCCAATTGGTAGCGATTGAAGAAATTTCCTTGCCGAATGGAAGTTCAGTATCCTTTAGAGCAAGCTCCCATGAAACATTATTATACAAGGAGGCTTGTTGACTCATAGGCAACTTCGAAGCATAGAATTTAAACTTTTCCATGTTCCGTTTTTCCGCATCTTTCGGCTGGGCAAAGGCGCGGGCTAGGTTATAATAATAAATGTTTAATCCCGTTTTATCTGCTTCGGTTGCAGGTGGATACATCTGTACATACTCGTTTAACAATACTTCTTTTTTTACAGGATCCTGCTCCGCAAAAAAGGGAGAGATTTTTTCATTCTTTTTCCAGTTGCCTTCAGGAAATTTCTCCTTCATTTCCTGCTTCAAAGCTTCCGATTTATCTTTTTGTTTCAGACGCATATACCAACTCGACAACGCATTATACTGGTTTTCGGTCAAGTTGCCCGCTGCCTCTGTTTTACTCATAAGTTGTAATATCTCCGGCTCAGCATCTTTCTTCTTTTTAGTGTATAACGCCTGTAAATAACCAACCATGTTTTTATCCCTGTTTTGCGGAAACTCGTTCCACTCCTGTTTTCTATAGTTGAAGGCATAATCTGGCTGCTCATCCAGTCCGTATAAAAATTTACCATAGCCTGCATATTGGTCAGCGTAAGCATTGTAAGTACCGGGTTGCAGTTTACCGTTCTTATCTCTTACCGCTACCATGTAGCCCTTATTTTTATTTATATCCTTTTTGTCGCCTGCTGAAAAACTCATGCTAATAAGGAGCGTATTCGTATCGGTTACAAACGAACCGGTATAGCCTTTCCCGTTTTTCTTCAAAGGAATTTCTTTAGCGCTGCCTTCACCTCTGTTAATACAATAAGCCAGAGCCTGAATATTTTTTTCATCAGCAAGCGGAGTACCTGAAGGGTCATATATAATACTTACCTTCTCACCCGACTTTGGTTCCTCAGGATTAAAGACTAACGATTGCGCAAACAAAACATTTACAAAGCAGAAAAATGATACTGTGACGAAGAGTTTATTTTTCATACAAAATAGTTTGAACATATAAGGTAGTAAATAAACTGTAATGAAGAAAATTTTTTGGAGGAGATAGGATAGGAATTGTTTTAGCTTGTGGTTTGTAGTAGATTGATGATTTGATTGGTACCTGGCACTTGGTTAGCTGCTCACCTTCTGCCCCCTGCAAATAGGATTGGTTTATTCTCACAATCATCCCTCACTTTCCAAATTGTTCAATTTTCAAATTTTCACATTCTTCAATTGTACAATTAGCAAATTATCAAATTATCCTCCCCCAAATAAACTCTCAATTTTTTCGAGCACCTTTTCGAGGTCAATACCTTCGCCTAATACGTTTTTAAAAATATCTCCCTCATTTTTAATCCGGTCAACAGTATTGAAGATGGTGAAGTCGAGGATTGAAAGGCCTTTTTTTACTTCCTCCCAATGCAGCGGCATTGAAACAGGAGCACCGGGTTTTGGCCGAAGGGAATACGGACCGGCAACAGTAGCCTGTGGACGGTTTTGTAAAAAGTCAATATACATCTTTCCCTTGCGGTCGCTTACTTTACGCTCGATACTTGTATATTCAGGTATTTGACCATGCACGAGTTTTGCTATTATGCGACCAAATTCCTTCGATTGCTCGTAATCGTACTTCGCACCAAAAGGAATGTAAATATGCAACCCTGTTGAACCGGATGTTTTACAATAAGCGGGTACTTCAATGGCATCAAGAACCTGTTTGGTAACACATGCAGCTTCTATCACCTGCTCAAAAGTATTTTTATCAGGATCAAGATCAATAATGCACCAGTCAGGATTATCGGGCGCCTGTCTGCGGCTGCTCCAGGGGTTTATCTCAATGCAACCCAGCGAAGCAATGTATAAAAGACTCGCCTCATTAGTGCAAACTAAAAATTCTTTATCACGTCCGTCAGTATAGCTATGATAGGGAAAGGTTTCTATCCATGCAGGCGCTTTGCCTTTTACATCTTTCTGGTAAAAAGCTTCACCTTCAATTCCGTTGGGATAACGGTTTAAGGTTTGCGGCCTATCTTTAAAATAAGGAAGCATGTATTCAGCAACCTGGTAGTAATAATTGATCATATCACGCTTAGTTACATTCTCTTTAGGCCAATACACTTTGCTCAGGTTGGTAAACTTCATATCATGGCCTCCAACATTTTTTACCTGCGTTTCTTCCTTCGGATTAAGTAAAGATTTTCTTTCGCTTCTGCCTGGCGATGAAATCACTTTTTGTTCAACAAGTATATTTTCCCCCTCCATCGGGGGCAAGGGGGAGGCATTTTCTTTTACCACGTCCTTAGCATTTTTATCTTCGCGAAGGCCCCTAAAACTTGGATGGCGTACAGCGCCGTCTTTTGTCATTTCACGGTAGCTGATCTCGCAAACTATTTCGGGCTTTACCCATGTTACTTCAGCTTTTGGGGGGTTGGGTCTAAACCTGGAAGGTTTGTTATATGCAGGAGGGTGAATGAAAGGACAATCAGGTATTTCAAGAGGTTTTAATTTCTCCAATATCGTGTTTTGCATTTTCACATTAAAGCCTGTACCCACCGGGGTTACATGATAAAAAGCCTCATCCTGGAACCATCCTAATAACAATGCACTAAATGGCTTCGGTGTTCCTTCATTCTTTGTATAACCACCAATAATCAGCTCCTGGTGTTTTTCTGTTTTAATCTTCAGCCACTCTTTACTGCGAAGGTCAGGTGTATAAAAGCTATCGGCCTTTTTAGCCATAATACCTTCAAGACCCATTTTTTCGGCAAGGGCAAAAAATTCGCTTCCTGTTGCCTCAAAATTTTCACTTAGTTTAATCATGCCTTCGTTTGGTACAACAGTGCGCAGTATATCGCGGCGTTCGTGGAGCGGTACATTCATTACATCCATCCCTTCCAGCCATAAGATATCAAAAAGGTAAAAGGCAAGAGTGCCGTCAGCTTCGCTTCGCCAGTTTTGCAGATCGCCAAAGTCGGGAACACCCTTATCGTTTATCACCACAATCTCACCATCCACCACCGCATTCACCGCCCATTTTTTCAATGCATTGTAAACCGGATAAAACTTTTCGTTAAACGATTTATTATTTCTTGACCGCAGCTCCACTTTACCCCCGTTTACATAGCCCAGCGCACGGTAGCCATCCCATTTTACTTCATACATCCAACCGGGTTCTTCAACAGGTTTATCAACCAGGGTAGCCAGCATAGGCATTATATCTGTAGGGAAAGGGGCTTGTTTACCTTTTGCTGCTGCCGTAGTAGGTTTAGCGCCAGCTTGTCGTTTTGCTTTCATTGTGCAGGCATTATTGAAGGAATAAGGTAAGAAATCGTGCCAGTGATATATGATATTAATCAACTTTTACCTGAGTCGGCAGCTATTAGTGGCAGGCTTGTATTAAGCAGCTATACAAAAGACTATATCAGGAAGTTAAAAAAATTATAGGAGCTTAGCTTTCTTTCGTTCGTGTTATTAATATTTTATCAATCCTTCTTCCATCCATATCCATTATCTCAAATTCAAAATTATTCCACTTTAGCTTTTCTCCAACTGTTGGAATATGATGAAGTTCGCTCAGAACTAATCCACCTAATGTATTGAAACCGGAATTAATTATGTCGGCTTCTTCAAGGTCAAAATATTCGAGGAATACAAAATAGGGTACTTGTGCATCAGCAAGCCATGAATGCTCTTCCCGCTTTATTATCTGGTATTCTTCCTGATTATATTCAGACATTTCACCAAGTAATGCATTTACCACATCATCCATCGCCACCATTCCTTGTATGGAACCATATTCATCCACCACCATACCGTAATGAAATTTCTGTTCTTTAAAGCTTTCAAGCACTTTGAAAGCTGGTGTGTTTTCTAAGAGTAATAATGGTTTTCGCAGGTGATCCTGCAGGCGAAAAGATACACTGTCCAGATCCAAAGCAAACACATCTTTTACAGAAAATGTACCTACCATATTGTCAATCTGACCATCAGCAACAGGATATACAGAATGTGCTTCTTTTTTTACTTTCTGCTTTACCATACGCAGATCATCATTTATATCTAGCCATATCAAATCGGTGCGATGCGTCATCAGTTCACCTACTTTCCTGTCGCCTAAGGCAAAAACCCTGTCCACAATATTTTGTTCAATTTCCTGTATAGCTCCGCTTTCGGCGCTTTCCTGCATAATTACTTTCAACTCTTCCTCTGTATGTATTTCTGAACCGTGTATGGGTTTTATGCCCACAATTTTTAATAAAAAGTTAGCAAACCCATTTAGCACAAAAATAAAGGGGCGAAAGATGAGATAGAAAACCCGTAGTGGCAACGCTATACCAAATGTTGTTTTTAAGGGATGACGTATAGCAATGGATTTTGGAGCCAATTCTCCAAACACAATATGTAATACAGTGATAAGTGCAAAGGCTATTGGCAACGAAATATTATGTGCTGCCTGTTCAGTAAGGTTTAGGTTTAGCCCATTAAATATTCTTAAAATGATGGAAGATACAACTCCTTCCCCTACCCAACCTAAACCAAGGCTGGCAAGGGTTATGCCTAATTGTGTTGCTGCGAGGTAAGAGTCTAAGTGATTTAAAATTGTTTTGGCTGTACCACTCACTTTAGTGCTTTTGTGCCCTTTAGTTTCAAGTTGAGATGAACGAACTTTTACAATGGCAAATTCAGCAGCGACAAAAAAGCCATTTAAGAAAACCAAAAATAAGGTGATTAAAATATCAAGAAACATTCATTATATAATTTGGTAAGGGCGCAAATTTAGTGAATAGTGAACGTTACTTAGAAGAAAGAACATTCTACTACTTAACTGCCGGTACCTTCCGCCAGAAATCTCTTCATCATCTCGAGTTCCCTTGCCTTCTTTAGCAGTCACTACTATAATGCGATAAAAATATGTTGGTATCACAAAAAAACATCCCCTGCTTTTTTATGATGACCTGTAGGCTATTGGATGATCGTTCTTTTTATGCTGACCCAGAAAAACGCGGGCATAAATTCTTACGATGGCTAACTCAATAAATATGAAACTGAAAGATGTTAGAGCAATTAATACAGGCTGGTCCTGATGAATATGTGTGAATAATAAATCAATGCCTAAAAAAGTAGGCGTGAATGGAAAGCCAATCAAGGCTAAACAACTCAAAAGAAAAATGAAGGCAACTTTCGGCTTCTCATAAGTATACCCATGAAATTGATTCAAACTAATATCATTGTCTACCTGTTTAATTTTATTTAAACAAGTATAACCAACAATAGCACCGATAACTATTCCGCTTAGGTAAATGAGCGCTTCTTTTAAATCCACGTTATCATCTAACACTATTGATAAGGTTACAAAACATTGGCCTGCAATTGTAAATAGCCATGCCTTTCTTGCATCATCTCTTTTTGAAAACGAGGTTAGTACCAACAACAAACCAAGGAGCGAAAGAATATGACTTGCAATATAATCTATCTGAATTGAGCTCCTTTCCTGCGCTGCAAAACTCATGGAGCCTAACAGGAAAACGATAGCTAATAAAACAAGGGAAACTGTCTTTCCTAAAAAGCTCGTACTGCGTCCTATCCATTTAAAAGGGCTCCATAGAAACCGGAACATAAACCAATCGATATTCCATTCTTTTATACCCAATACGTACACCGCATTTTTTATTTTTTGTAATAAGCCTTTGCCTTCATTTTCAGGTTGAGGTTTATAGTTGAAGACCATATCGTGTATCTCGTAGCTTAATACAGACGGCGACACTAACAACTGGTAGGTTCTTAAAAAAGCATTGCCTGCAAAATGAATTAAAGCAAGGGTATGAAAACCTAATGCCACCTCAATAAATATTAAACCTATTTGTGTAATAGATGAATACGCAATTTGTGTTTTTACGGTTGATTGAACTCTTGCAATTGAAGAGGCAATAAGGCTGGTAGCTAATCCTAATACTATGATCAATACTTTTATTCCAATTATATTTTCCCAAAGCGGGTAAGTTCTGATAAGCAAAAAGGCGCCGAGGTGAACAGATAATGAACCATAAAAAACAGCGCTTGAAGTGGTTGGTCCTTCCATCGCTCTTGGCAACCATGATGAGAAAGGAAGCATCGCAGATTTTGCTGCTGCCGAGGCTACAATCAGAACGGTTGAAAAAATAAGAAGTGAATGATGATCCGTAAGATGGTCAGCAATAAAATTTGTATCATAGAACTTTAGAAAGGTAATATTTTCATGAAAGAGGTGATGAAAAGCCCACATGGCAAGCATAACACAAACGTCTCCTAAACGATAAATTGAAATTACTTTCAAGGCATTTTTTACAGGCAGATACCTGTCTCTATAAAAGGCAATAAGCAGGAAAGAGCAGAAGCCGAGTATCTCCCAGCCAATAAAAAGTGTTTCGAAGTTGCCGGAGAAAACGACTAAGTTATAACCTAAGAAAAACAAAAGTAAGGTGTTGAAAAAGCGTTTGAAGCCTTCGTCCCGGTGTAAATAATAGCGGCTGAAGATAGAAACCAATAATACAATTAAGGAGCCGACCAAAGCAAACACGGCTGTGGTCTTATCGAAATAAAAATTGATAAAAAATTCAAATTGCGGTGATTTATAAAGAACAATATGTTTAATGTTCAAGATTTCATGTCCGTTCAAGATCCAATAAATGATAAAACCTACACAGCCAGCTAAATGAACACCGGTTATTCCGGTAGCTAACCATGAAATAATTTTTTCTTTATTCCGGGGAATTAGCAGGCTTACTAAAAAAGCAAGCAGTGGTATTATAACAAATAATTGAAGTATTTGCGACATGAACAGTTTATTTTAATGAGTAGACGGGCAAGTTTTCCAGGGTGGCGTGTACAATGTTATTTGTCTCCATCTCTTTGGCATCTTCAAGCAGAACAACAAGATCATCTACAATATTTATTGTTTTTATAACAGGTACATACTCTGTAAAAACTCCGTTTACGAAATAGAAGAACTTATTGGTTTCAGGGTGTACCACCAATATATGCACCCATTCATTTATATACCATTCATACATTTCAGGCGCAGACTTAATTACTTTTAAAACAACTTCAGGGTAATGTTCTACTATAACCAGTAAACGAACGGGGTCGTGCACTTCAATCATTTGTAATGGAAGGCCCGGCCGTAAATCACCATCACTGCTGTTTGCCACTCCAAACAATCCCATTACATTGTGCGGCAGTTTAGTGCCTGCTCCCAACTTGTAATTATCTACCCTCGAAAAATAATACTCCAGGTTAATTCCTCCGCATACTGGTCCAATGGGTCTCATAATTCCTGTAAGCAGTTTACCTTCTAAATCATTATGGTGATCATAAGAATTTAAAAAGGCTCTCCTGTCTAAAAACAGACCTTTGGTTAAATCCCGCCTGGCAATAACACAGAGTGTATTGGTACCGTGACCTAACTCCGGCCTTGGTTCGAACATTGAAACGGATCTCTTATGAATTTCTCTGCGTACATGTTGCAAGCTTTTTTTTGTGTCTATACTCGCAAACCTTCTCGATCTTTCTTTAGCGTTTAAATCCAAAGCCTTTTCAAATGCTTCAAGATTTGCTTTATGACGTTCAGCATTTTTTTCAGTCAATACTTCTTCATCATAAAATTCCATCTGGTCTGCGGCTGTATCATGGAGTGCGCCAACAAATTGTGTACCTGCTGGTATCACAATACCTCTTTCATTCAACAATGCCCTTACTTTTTGGTGATTAGCCATGAAAGCAAATACCC
>MWYU01000628.1 GCA_002050375.1 Chitinophagales bacterium 62-2 | reverse complement strand
CTTTAAATGACTTTCAGTCACTGCCTTTAAACCTATGGATTTCCAATCCATAGTATGTTGACTTCAATTTCCGCGGACCGGACGGGTCCCTGAACCCTACCCTTAATCCTCTTTTTATCAATGCTTTATAACAATTCAATTTCTGCTACTCCACGAATCACTCACTCAGGTTCTCTTGTCTTTAAATACGCAAATCGATTTACAAAAATATCATTCTTAGGTTAATCTCCAATTGATTTTGTTGTTTACTTAGTTAGTTTCAAGTTTAGCAAGGCTCGAATCAGTGCTATGAAAACTACTACTGGCGGCAATGGAATTGAGATAAAAGGTGGTGACCATCATAATCAGGTTTTTAATTCAAATCTAAATGCATATCAGAAGACATGGAATTTGTTTACACCTTCTGGTCTATTAACTTGATGAAGTGCAGAGAATAACGGATGCCGTTTTTTGGGTCGCCATGAAATTTTTAATACATTAAGTATCTCTTTTAAAAATTACTATTCAAACAAGCAAGAAACCATGTGTTGATGAGTTAGAAACTGTACAATGCTGTAAAGTTTCCTCGATAAATTGCATCAGCTTTTAAGAAAAGAAAGAAATTAGTGACTTAAAGCAGGAGGCTATTTTTTGAGCAGATGGGACGAGCTAAAATTACATCTCATAAATCAATACCATCAATTTCTTGTTCTATGATACATTTTCTGTGTTTTTAATTCTTTGGTATTCAAATTCCCAGAATTCTGCATTTTCTATCTTTAGCTCTTTAGGATTAAACTCAGGATCTCTCCCTTGCTTCTTTTGTTTCTCATAATCTTTCAAAGCAACAATGGCAGGTTTTTGCAGAATGAGAATTGCAATGATATTTAACCAGGCCATAATACCTACACCAAGGTCTCCAAGATCCCAAGCTAATTGGGCTGTTCTTGTACAGCCGAAAAACACAGCCACCAGCATTCCGAGCTTCAGCAGAAGCATAAGTAATAATCCTCCACGTTTATGTGTTAAGTAAGCAACATTGGTTTCAGCAATGTAATAATATGCCATTAATGTTGTAAAGGCAAAGAAGAATAAAGCAACAGCTACAAGATAACTTCCTACGCCAATATAGTTTTCCTCAAATTGTTCTCTTCCGCTAAAAGCCTTATCTATAGCAGCTTGTGTGTAAGTCGCACTTCCATCTTTATGTTTTATCCCGTCTTGCATGTAGTATACACCATTATCAACTAATAGTTCTCCATTGGCTCCTTTAACATTGTACATTCCTGTAATTAAAATCATAAAAGCAGTAGCAGAACAAACAAAAAGAGTATCAACATATACAGAGAAAGCCTGCACTAAACCTTGTTTCGCCGGATGTGAAACTTCAGCAGCGGCAGCAGGATGAGGGCCTGTTCCCTGACCGGCTTCATTTGAATAAACGCCTCGTTTAACACCGATGGAAATCATTGCTCCTACAATACCTCCAAAAGTAGCCTTAGCCCCAAAAGCGCTTGAAAATATTAATCCTAATACCGAGGGTATTAGAGCATAGTTTATAACCAAAACAATTATGGCGACAATTATATACGCCATTGCCATAAATGGAACAACATACTCTGCAACCTGTGCAATTGTTTTAATTCCTCCAAAGATTATGAAACCAAGCAGGATAACCAGAAGTAAGCCAGTTAAAAAGTGACTTAAATGAAAAGCATTATTAACAGCCGAGGCAATACTGTTAGCTTGAACGCCCGGCAGTAAAAAGCCTGTTGCTAAAATAGTGGCTATAGCAAAAACTGCAGCGTAGGTTTTAGCGATTTTTTTGTTTTTAATCCCTTTTTCTATGTAAAACGCAGGCCCACCGCGATATAGCCCTTTTTCAGTTCTTTTATAAATTTGGGCCAGAGTGGATTCAACAAATGCTGAACCAGCTCCCAGAAAAGCAACAAGCCACATCCAAAATACTGCACCAGGTCCACCAATAAATATGGCGGTGGCAACACCTGCAATATTACCTGTACCTATCCTGCCGGATAACGAAACGGAAAGGGCTTGGAAGGATGAAATCCCTTCCTTTGATTTCTGGCCTGCAAACATCACCCGAATCATTTCTTTAAACAGCCTTACCTGGAAAAACCGCATTCGTATCGAAAAGTATATACCAACTAATAATAACAGGTAAATTAAAACGTCACTCCATATTATTCCGTTAAGAGTTGTTACAATCTTTTCTATGCTATTCATAACATTCTTCCTTTAATCGGTGAATAGCTAATGTATAATAATTACAGTAAAGTAGAACCGTTATGTAATTATTGCTATAATCAATATTATACATCACTTCTCTTTGCTACATTTTGAAGCAGTAAGTATCTATATCACCTTTCCGAAGGATAAGCTAAAGGAACAATCAAAGGAAGTAATTATTCTCAAATGTATGGTTAGGCATAATATGTGAAGAAATCAGCGTGCAATTGCATAGGAGGATTATTATTATCAGCAGGCTTTCAAAGATCGTAAACGATAGCCTATATTACTCCCTGTTATAATAATCAGCTTCCGGTAATGTAGTGCTCCATATTTTCAATAATGAATTTTTGTTCATCAATGATATATTTTACCACATCGCCAATCGAAATAATTCCGAGCAATCTATCTTCTTCGACTACAGGTAAATGCCGGATAAGCTTTCCTGTCATCAATCTCATGCATTCATCAATTGAAGTATCAGGAGTTACTGTAATGAGATCTTCGGTCATAACTTCACCTATAAGTGTTTCTTTGGAAGCTTTTCCTTTCAATATCAGTTTACGTGCATAGTCCCTTTCTGTAAATATACCTGCCAGCCTTTCGTTGGCCATAACAACCACTGCACTTATATTATGGTCGCACATCAGTTCAATAGCATCGTAAACAACAGTATCCGGGGTAACCGAAAGTATGGTCTTACTCTTTGTTCTCAAGATATTACTTACTTTTCCCATAAGGCAATTATTTTAGAGGTGATGTGAAAGCTAAGAAATTTCAATTATATTGGCAATAATAATAGCCAAATTATTATTGTTTATTCTAAATTAGAGACTGTATTTTCATTACTGATTAATTAATTTATTTTGTTTAGCTGGTTTTGGGCAATTACTCTTCAATATGTCTAACTATATTAAATTAAAAAGAGGCTTAAACATCAAACTGGCAGGTGAAGCCGACAAAACAATTTCCACTTTACCATTACCCGAAACCGTTGCAATAAAACCCCATAATTTTATTGGTGTTACTCCTAAGCTGCTTGTTAAGCAAGGTGATGAGGTGCAGGCGGGTACTCCTTTGTTTTATGATAAGGGCAATGAAGCCGTAAAATTTTGTTCGCCGGTTAGCGGAGAAGTGATTGAAATTATACGCGGCGAAAAAAGAAAATTACTTGAAGTAAGAATATTGGCCGATAAAGAAACGACTTATGTTGATTTCGATAGAGTAAATCCTGCTAACCTAACCAGGGATGCTATTATTCAAGCAATATTAAATAGCGGCGTTTGGCCGTTCATTCGCCAGCGGCCTTTTGGAATTATAGCTAACCCGAGAGAAAAACCAAAGTCAGTTTTTATATCAGCTTTCGATACAAATCCCCTTGCACCGGACAATGATTTTATTATTGAGCAGGATGGTGAAGACTTTGAAACAGGATTGGATGCTTTACAAAAATTAACGGACGGCAAAGTACATTTAAATATACATGCTGATAAAACTGCCCTGAAGGTTTTTACAGGTGCCAAAGGAGTGCAAATAAATACGTTTTCCGGTCCTCATCCTGCCGGAAATGTTGGCGTGCAAATTCATCACATTGATGCCGTAAATAAAGGCGAAGTAGTGTGGTGCGTATACCCGCAGGATGTTGTTGTAATAGGAAGATTATTTAACAAGGGCAGGTTTAATGCTTCCAGGGTAATTGCTTTAACAGGTTCTCACGTAGAAAAGCCTAAATATTATACAACAATAGTTGGTGGCGCTATAAAAAATATCATTGCAGATGGTGGATTAAAAAACGGTAAAAACAGGATCATCAGCGGAAACGTTTTAACGGGAAAACAAATATCAGCTGATGGATACTTAGATTTTTATGACACGCAGATAACAGTTATACCTGAAGGGGACGAGCCTGAATTTATGGGCTGGCTAATGCCGGGCCTCAGCAAGTTCAGCATATCCCGCAGTTTTTTCTCCTGGCTTACTCCGAATAAAAAATACGATCTCAACACAAATCTTCACGGAGAAGAAAGGCCTTTTGTGGTAACCGGGGAATACGAAAAAGTTTTTCCTATGGACATATATCCTGTTCAACTTTTAAAATCGATCCTGGTAGAGGATATAGAACTGATGGAAAAGCTGGGAATATATGAAGTTGTGGAAGAGGACTTTGCTCTGTGCGAGTTTATCTGCACCTCTAAAATAGAATCGCAGGATATTATACAAAGAGGGCTTGAGCTTGTAAGAAAAGAAATGGGTTAACTGCGTTTGGTGCTGCGCACTAAAACTACTGTTATTTAAAACAGAGGTGTACCTTTAAAGGACGGCTGTAGGGGACTAATATGCATTTACCGAAAGTACTGTGCCGCTAATGTATATATGAAGCGTTTCGGGCTTGTTAGATCCTTCTTTATACAGTAAATTTTTCAGTGGTGCGGATGTGGCAGATAGATGACGACGAAGTTGTTAGCAGCAGTGCCGGTGCTCATAATAGTTCTTGTTTAATCAATATGGAAAAGGAGTCTAACTAACAATATCAAACAAAATATCTTCAGGTGAAACCATTTAGAAACTTATTAGAGAAAATAAAACCCAATTTTGAAAAAGGTGGAAAGCTGGAAAAATTCTATCCCGCTTACAATGCTTTTGAAACCTTTCTTTTTGTTCCCGGCCATACTGCTCCTGCTAACGGAGCACATGTTCGCGACGCTATCGATTTAAAGCGTACAATGATCCTGGTTGTGGTGTCTTTGATTCCATGTCTTTTATTTGGTATGTGGAACGTAGGCTACCAGCATTACCGGGCTTTGGGCATTGCTGATGCTTCCTTCATCGATAATTTCATTTTCGGAGCCATTAAAGTAATGCCTATTGTTATTGTATCTTATGCAGTGGGCTTAGGCGTTGAGTTTACTTTCGCCATTATTCGTAAACACCAGGTAAACGAGGGTTTCCTGGTGACCGGGATGTTAATTCCATTAATCCTGCCGGTTGATATTCCGTTGTGGATGGTGGCTATTGCTACCATTTTTGCTGTAGTTATCGGTAAAGAAGTGTTTGGTGGAACAGGGATGAATATTTTAAATCCCGCTTTAACGGCCAGGGTCTTCCTCTTTTTTGCTTACCCTACAAAAATGTCGGGCACCGATGTTTGGGTAAATACCCAGGTACAGAAAGGGCAACAGGTAGTGGACGGTTTTAGCGGAGCCACTCCCTTAGGCGATGCCGCTTCCGGATTTTCAGATAAGATCCCGGGCGTTTGGCAGTCTTTTGTCGGTATAATTCCCGGTTCAATTGGTGAGACATCTGCCTTAGCCTGCCTTATAGGTGCGGCTATTTTAATCTATACTGGCATAGGCAGCTGGCGTATTATATTATCAGTATTTGTAGGAGGCTTTGTAATGGCCACTATTTTCAACCTGTTTGGGCTAAATACCCTGATGCAACTTTCGCCCATACACCACCTCGTGTTGGGCGGCTTTGCTTTCGGTGCTGTATTTATGGCTACGGACCCGGTCACCGCAACACAAACTAACACGGGGAAATATATGTATGGATTTTTAATAGGGCTTTTAGCTATTTTATTAAGGGTATTTAACCCTGCCTATCCTGAAGGTATGATGCTTGCGATTCTATTCATGAATGTGATGGCTCCTTTAATCGATCATTATGTAGTACAAGCAAATATCAGGAGAAGGTTAAAACGAGCTAAAATCTGATTTGATGAATAAGAACAGTAATAAATACACGTTCATTTTTGCCTCGGTAATGGTAGTAATCGTGGCCGTACTTTTATCTTTAGCAGCCATCGGCCTGGGTCCGTACCAGGCTCAAAATGTGAAGGCAGAAAAGATGCAGGATATTTTAAGCAGCATCGGCGTGATTAGTGACGCCGGCCAGGCAGAAAAATTATTCAATCAACACATCAAAGAGCAGTTGGTGCTTAACAGCAAAGGTCAACCCGTCACTAATGGTATTACTGCATTTGACGTCGACCTAAAAAAAGAGCTGGATAAAGTGAGAACAGGTAAAGCAGATGAGCAGTTATTTCCTTTGTTTGTGTTTAATAAAGACGCTAAATTGTATTACGTTATACCCGTAAGAGGTAAGGGTTTGTGGGGTCCTATTTGGGGTTACGTAGCTTTGGAAGGCGACAGGAATACAGTGTATGGAGCGAGTTTCGGGCACAAGGGAGAAACCCCCGGACTTGGTGCCGAAATTGATACCGAGGGGTTTGAAAAACAATTTGCCGGCAAAAAGATATTAGATGAGTCCGGTAATTTTGTTTCGGTAAAAGTTATTAAAGGCGGGGCTTCACCAGAAGATGCACACGGAGTGGACGCTATTTCAGGAGGAACCATCACCAGTAACGGCGTATCTGAAATGCTTAAAAGAACATTAGCGAGCTATGTGCCTTATTTCAAAACTGTAGACGGAAAAGAGGCACAGGCAAAATTATAAACAGGCGTATTGTTGCAAAAACGCAACTTGTAAACCTAATCGTTTAATCATTTAATTAATAATTATGAGTACAGAAGTAGTAATCCAGCCGGCAAAAAAGGTAAAAGCTCCAAAAGAGCCGCTACTGTCTGCCAGAAATAAGAAGCTATTAAAGGACCCGATAAACGATGGCAACCCAATTACAGTGCAGGTATTAGGTATTTGCTCTGCGCTTGCTGTTACTGTCCAAATGAAACCTTCCATTGTAATGGCATTATCGGTAATGGCTGTTTGCGCGTTTTCTAACTTCACTATTTCGCTTATACGAAATGCTATCCCAAACAGGATAAGAATTATTGTTCAGTTGGTTGTAGTAGCGGCGCTGGTAATTTTAGTTGACCAGGTACTGAAAGCATTTGTGTACGATGTAAGCAAACAACTGTCGGTGTTCGTGGGACTGATTATCACCAATTGTATTATTATGGGCCGTCTCGAAGCTTTCGCTATGGGTAATAAACCTGCTCCTGCTTTATTAGATGGCATTGGCAATGGAGTAGGATATGGACTCATCTTAGTGATTGTT
The DNA here is from genome assembly GCA_002050375.1 of Chitinophagales bacterium 62-2. Taxonomy (GTDB): domain Bacteria; phylum Bacteroidota; class Bacteroidia; order Chitinophagales; family Chitinophagaceae; genus Segetibacter. Next base: position 8,375 of record MWYU01000628.1, on the reverse strand, counting down.
TCAGCAGTAAGAGAACTTTTTGGTTCAGGAAAATTAATGGGCTTTCAGGTAGTGCCCGACGCTTTTTATAAGATGGGATATGCTAATAACGGACTTGCTATTTTACCTCCTATGGCGCTAATAGTTGTAGGAATTATTATCTGGATACAAAGAAGCCGCAACACAAAACTTATAGAACCTAAATAACTTCAATTATGGAATACGCCAACATATTTATCAAAGCTGTATTTATTGAGAACATGATCTTCGCCTATTTTTTAGGGATGTGTTCTTACCTCGCTATTTCAAAGTCGGTAACCAATGCAGTGGGTCTTGGCTGCGCTGTTATTTTCGTATTGGGAGTGTCAGTCCCGGTTTGTTATCTACTTGAAAACCATGTGCTGAAAGCCGGCGCCCTTACCTGGTTATCGGCTGATTTTGCAAACGTAGATCTTAGTTTTCTTAGTTTTATTATGTTCATCGCTGTAATTGCAGCTATCGTTCAGTTAGTAGAAATGGTAATTGAAAAATTTGCACCCGCTTTGTATGGGGCGCTAGGTATTTTCCTACCTCTTATCGCTGTTAATTGTGCCATATTAGGTGGTGCTTTGTTTATGCAGGAAAGGGAATATTCAACATTAGGTCAGGCGACTGTTTTTGGCCTCGGTTCAGGTGTTGGTTGGTTTTTAGCCATTATTGCCATTGCCGCCATACGCGAAAAGATCCGTTATTCGAACGTGCCTGCCCCGTTAAGAGGACTTGGAATCACCTTTATTATAACCGGACTAATGGGGATAGCCTTTATGAGCTTTATGGGAATAGCATTATAAATTGTTTGAATAGGTCTTATGATATTATTTATATTCGAAACCACCACAATCATCTCCAGTGTAATTGTTTTTTTTGTTTTTAGCCTGCTGCTGGTTAGCCTTATCTTATATGCGAAAGCAAAGCTCACAACTTCCGGGCCGGTAAAAATATTAATAAACGGACAGGAAAGTATCGAGGCAGAAGCAGGCTCAAGCATACTTACTACTTTAGCCAACAAGAAAATTTTTCTTCCTTCCGCATGCGGCGGGGGTGGAACCTGTGCCATGTGTAAATGCCAGGTACTAACAGGGGGCGGAGAAATTTTGCCAACGGAAAAGATCTATTTTACAAGGAAACAACAGCAGGAAAAGTGGCGTTTAGGATGCCAGGTTAAAGTAAAGCAAGACCTTGAAATTAAAATCCCTGAAGAAATTTTTGGAATTAAGAAATGGGAGTGTGAAGTAGTGTCGAATGATAATGTAGCAACCTATATAAAAGAGTTTGTGGTAAAATTACCTGAAGGAGAATTTCTGAAATTTGAATCTGGAAGTTATATACAGATAGATGTTCCTGCCTGCGAAGTTGATTTTAAAACAGACTTGTATAAGATTGATGAACGCTTTAAGGTTGATTACGACAAGTTCAAAATATGGGACTTGAAAATGGTTAACCCCGAGCCTATTTTTCGTGCTTATTCAATGGCTAATCACCCGGCGGAAGGAAATATAATAATGCTTAACATTCGCCTCGCTACTCCTCCTTTCGATAGAGCCGCAGGTGGTTTTATGAAAGTAAATCCCGGCATTTGTTCGTCTTATGTATTTTTCAGGAAGCCGGGTGATAAGGTGTTTATCTCCGGTCCTTTTGGTGAATTCCACATCAAGCCTACAAAAAACGAAATGGTATATATTGGAGGTGGCGCCGGTATGGCTCCACTCCGTTCGCATCTATTCCACTTGTTTCATACCGAGAAGGAAACTGAGCGTAAGATAAGTTACTGGTACGGCGGCCGGTCGTTGAAGGAGGTGTTCTATACTGAACAGTTCAGGGCTATAGAAAAAGAGTTCCCTAATTTTCAATACAACATTGCCCTGTCAGAACCTTTGCCTGAAGATAACTGGACAGGTTATACCGGTTTCATTCATAATATACTTTATGAGAATTATTTGAAATTTCACTCAGAACCTGAAGACATTGAATATTACCTGTGTGGTCCTCCAATGATGAATGCAGCGGTATTTAAAATGCTTGACGATCTGGGTGTTCCTCGTGATAACATTGCTTTTGATGATTTTGGTGGATAGTTAAACGGCCTATACATTCGCCCATCCGCCATGAAATTAATGTTTTTAATTGTTGTTTCTTTTCTACTGTTTGCAAACTGCAGCAGAGAGAACAATAAGATTGTTAAAATAGCAGGAAAAGCACAGGGAACAACCTATCACATAACATACCTGTCTAAGCACGGTTCTAATTACAAGCGGGAAATAGATTCCATTTTAAAAGCTATAGACCTGTCACTTTCAACCTACGTTCCTTCCTCCATCATTTCCAGGATCAACAGAAATGATAGCAACGTTACACCAGACAGATATTTTAGGGAGGTGTTCGATAAATCCGTGCAGGTTTCAGAAAAAACAGCAGGAGTTTTTGATGTTACTGTGGCACCGATCATTAACGCATGGGGATTTGGTTTTACAAAGAAAGCCACCGTTACCCAACAACTTGTTGATAGCTTGCTCCGGTTTGTGGGATATAAGATGGTGCGATTAGAAGGAGACAGGGTTGTAAAGGCAAAGCCTGAGGTATTGCTGGATTTTAATGCAATTGCTCAAGGGTATTCTGTAGACGTTTTAGCTTCTTATCTGCAGAATAAAGGCATAACTGATTATCTGGTTGAATTGGGCGGTGAGGTAAAAGCAAAAGGAAAAAAAAGCGATAAGGAATTCTGGAGAATAGGCATCGATCAACCGAATGAAATTACTACAGACGACCGGCCTCTTAAGGCAGTGGTTAGTTTACATAATAAGGCACTGGCTACTTCAGGTAATTATAGAAGGTTTTACGAAGAAGAGGGCCAGAAACATGCTCATATTATTGATCCGAAGACCGGCTTTCCTGCAAAACACAATTTATTAAGTGCAACAGTAATTGCTGATGATTGTACAACGGCTGATGCTTATGCAACTGCTTTTATGGTAATGGGGCTGGAAAGATCAAAACAATTTTTATTGGAGAACAAAAATTTGAACCTCGAGGTGTATTTTATTTATGATGAACAGGGAGTTTGGAAAACATACACGTCTGAAACACTGAAAAAATGGGTAGAGGAGGTTCATTAAGATTTACAGCGTTCTTCAGGCCGTGCTCCGCAGATACCACATCCCCCGCCTTCATTTTGTAATAACGGGTTATTACTGCTGCATGTTCCGGAAAATTTTCCATCCTTCTTTAGTAAAATTTTGATGGCAATTCCGGCAAATGCAAGAGCAATAAGTACTATAGAAATTAACAACACTACCATCTTCAAATTTACAAGAATTTAAAACAAAATATTTATAATCGTCTACAAGAAATGGCTGCTCAATAACCGAACAAATACTGCTGAGCCAGAAATGTAAATGCTCCCGCGAAGTATCCTAACAGCGCCAGCCAGGATATTTTTTTTAAATACCAGAAAAAATCAATTTTCTCCATCCCCATTGCTGCTACCCCGGCAGCAGAACCAATGATTAAGCAGCTCCCCCCGGTTCCTGCGCAATAAGCCACAAATTGCCAGAAATGATGATCGGTAGGGTAAGTCTGCATATCGTACATTCCCATGCCAGCGGCTACCAGCGGAACATTATCAACAATAGCTGAAAGAAGTCCTATTGAAAGGACGATAATATCGATATTCCCAATAATTTTATCCATCAGAGCCGCAAGATCAGCTAATTGGTGTGTAGATTCCAACGCTGAAATAGCCACCAAAATACCAAGAAAAAAAAGTACACTTGGCACATCAGCCTTTCTTAATGCATGCACTACCGAGTAGACACTTTTTTCCTCATCGTTTTTATTTTTATGAATGATCTCGGTAGCCACCCAAAGCACCGCAAGACCGAATAATATTCCCATAAAAGGAGGTAGGTGAGTAATTGTCTTAAAAACAGGAACGAATATCAAAGCTCCCACTCCTAATGCAAGAATGAGATTTCGTTCAAAACCACTTGTTTTTTCCTTCTGCTCATTTTCTGTGATGATAACCGGTTCAATTTTTCCTTTCATTTGAAGGGAAAGTATTGTAAGAGGAACGACTAAGCATAACAAACTTGGTACGATCAATTTAGCCATTATATTCCCTGTTGTTATCTGTCCTCCTATCCAAAGCATGGTAGTAGTTACATCGCCAATTGGTGTCCATGCACCTCCGGCATTAGCCGCTATTACAACCATCCCAATAAAATACATTCTTGTTTTTTTATCGGTTATCAATTTTCTTAATAAGGAGATCATTACAATAGTTGTGGTGAGGTTGTCAAGAACAGCAGAAAGGAAAAATGTAACGATGCCAATTATCCAAAGCAATCTGCGAACATCGGTTGTTTTAATCCTACTGGTAATTACATCAAATCCGTCGTGCGCATCTATTAGTTCAACAATCGTCATAGCGCCTAATAAGAAAAATAAGATTCCTGATATTTGTCCAAAATGTTCATACAGCTGTTCCGAAACAAGATGTTTATCTGTACTGCCCATAATATAGATAACCCAAAGCAATACACCGGTAAGCAAAGCACTTGCTGTTTTATTAATTTTTATAGGGTGTTCAAACGCTATGGCACTGTAGCCCAGAATGAATATTATGGCTATTAGTATATACATCCAGGGATAAGTTTATTTAAATAAAATACAATAAGTTTTATATATCTATACCATCCAAATTCTGTTGCTACCACAAGAAAGTAAGAATAAATTGATCTTACTAATGTTTCTAAAAAAGAACATCTTATTTAATTAAATTGCTGGAACTGTTAAACATAGCATTCTTAACACCTTTCATTATATCGGCTCAGCCCTCTATAAAACTTTCAAGGTCTGTCGGAGCTCCGAAGAGCAGCAACACATCTCCAGCCTGAAGTCTTGTATCAGGAGGAACTATGCCCATTACCTTTAGTTCACTTTTATTATGTCCAAACAGGTTTTTGTCTTGTGTCTTTTTCAATATAGTTACCAGGACCAGGCAGTATTTTTTAGCAAGATCAAGTTCATTAATAGTTCTATCAACATACCGTTTGAGGAACTCCGATCTCAAGTAAACGATAATTAGGATTGATCTGAAAAGCGTCGATAACTCCAGGCAAGTCTAATTTTAGGGCTAACCTTTCAGCCGATGAAGCTTCGGGATACACGAACTCGTGTACGTCCATTGCTTCCAACACTATTTGTTGCAAGGGTGATATAACACGGCAAACAATTCTTTTTACTCCCAGTTGTTTCAGTAAGGCAGTTACCATGATATTTGCTCCTTCATTTTCGCCAATGCCAACAATAGCTGTATCCATCTCCTTTATGGGTAATTGTTCAATCGCTTCTTTTTTAGTAGCATCAAGTGCAACGACGTGTGTAATCGAATGTTTATATTGATCGACCACTTCGAGCCGCTGGTCTACAGCAATAACCTCATGCCCTAACTTAACCAGTAAATGAGCGAGAGATGCGCCAAACGTGCCTAGGCCTATAACAGTACATTTCATTTTTACTTTTTTAAAATGCTATGTCTTCTTTGGGGTACCGGTAATGTAATTGCGGCGTTTGCCTTATAAATATTACTAATAAAGTTATGGTACCTACCCGTCCTATAAACATTATTATTATTAAAACAATTTTACTGACTGTACTTAGTGTCGGTGTTAAATTCAAAGACAGATAATGTAAGCTACAAAACCTAATAACAGTAAAAACAGGTTTACCAAAAGTGCCAGCCTACTGTTGAGCATAATAACATTAGGCATATTTTCTCTGGAAGGATTTTTGAAAATAAAGTGCACAAAATTGATTGCCTTTATTCTAAGATACCGATAAAGGTTGAATACAATGGGAAATCCCATGCCACCCAGGATAACGAGCATTGCCAGAATGAGGTGGAAGTTATAATCATGCCTGATCTCATATTGGTATAGGCCATAACTGTAAGTAGAAAAGCCAGCATTACAAAATGCAGATACGGAGTGAAAAACAGAGAAGAACAGCTTGTCTATTCTCCTTGCAAACAATTGATCGTCCAAAGAAAAATATAGAAAAGTTGCACCTATAGATTCAATTAACACTGTTACAAATACGACCGTATAGATAAACCGCATGATGTTACTAACCTTCCTGTTACTCATTATTTCAGTAAAAGCCAGTTGTGTTTTAAAGGAAGATTGGCCGGAGACGGCATAGGCAAGTAACCCGGTTAAAGTCATGAAACCGAGGCCACCAACTTGTATCAACAGCAGTATAATCAGTTGCCCAAAGCCTGTGAATTGGGTAGCAGTATCCACCACAGTTAAACCTGTAACACAGGCTGCACTCGTAGCTGTAAAAACAGCTTCCAATGTAGTTATACTGCGGTTGGTTGCATTTGGTAATTTGAGCAGAAAGGCGCCCAACAGGATGAGCATAAGAAAGCTCCCTACAAACAAAATTCCCGGGTTTACCGTTTTCGAATACAGGAATTGAACGAAGTGCGATATTTCAGTAATAAAGCCCAGTAGAATGCCTCCATACAGTAGCAGCTTTAGAAACAGGAACCGGTTGGTTTCCGTATAATGAATAGCTGCCTTTTGAGGTAACACATAAAATGTGAGAAACATCGCAAACAGGAATCCAAAAAAGCCAACAATTCTTGCACCTTTTCTTTTCGGGGTAAATATTTCCAGGAATTGTCTCGTACCAGTGAGTACGACGGCGGCGGTAAGGATTGTTCTAAGCCAGAAGTTGATCCCAACATGATTACTCCAGAAAGGCTTGAAACCAAACTCGTATATTACAATTGCCAAAGCAAGGAGTAGAATGGCAGGTACAAGAGCATTAATGTAATCAATTAATTTATGTTGAACGTCTTCACGTATAAATGCAGAACCTCTTGTTTTTTTTAATCCCCACCTTGATAAAATCTTTAACCTGCTCATATTTGTTTAACCTGCTGGTGCCCAAAGAATTGAACAAAACCACGGATGCAAATCATTCTATTCTTCCTAATAACAGTGTCTCAGACAGCGTTTTTTCCGGCATTCATATTTCTGTTCCTGACGGTGAACTTGCAATTCTTGCACACAGAGACCAGTGTTACATAAACAACATTCTTTCTACTCCAAATCTTTTCATTGTTCCGTCAATCAATCTTAAATTATTTAGTCGGTGGGTCAATAAGAATCATTGACTCTAATCTTCAAAATAAAAATTACAAATCAAGTTTTATAATTCACACAGCAACCGGCAGAGACAAACATCAGTGGCAAATTGATTTTGACCGATGCTTTATTGAACGGACTGATTGACCTTGCAAATAACAACTCTCCTGATTTACGGCTACTTGTTAGAAGCTCATACGATAACATTAGCTTATCAATTCAAAAGAATGGGGACACACCACCACCTTTTAATGATGTGTTGAATAAAGTCAAAGAAGCATTACGAGACGGATTTGTTGGCATCATTAAAATTAATTCTGAAAACCAAATTGCTTCACTGCTTGACCGAAACGGTCAATTGCGTCTTGATAATCCATTCAACATTTTTGTCGGTGGGCAAATACTCGATAGAGGAATCACAATTGAAAATTTAATTGGTTTCTTCTACGGAAGAAATCCAAATACATTTCAACAGGACACAGTCTTACAACATTCACGAATGTATGGAGCAAGGTCAATGAAAGACATGGCTGTAACACGGCTTTATACATCAAATAGAATTTATCGTGCAATGCTGACAATGCACCATTTTGATACTGCTTTAAGAGAAGCGTTTGAGAGAGGCATTCATCAAGGTGACGACAGTGTGATTTTTATTGAAAGAGATAACACAGGAGGAATCAGACCTTGTGCACCTAATAAAATTTTAATTACAGCAACGGAAACTATTAGACCATACAATCGTTTTTTACCTGTTGGTTTTCAAACAAAGGCACGAACAAATATTCAAAGAATTGTTCAACAAATTGATACTTTAGTTGCTGCTGCCTGCAATGGGGATTACACTCAACCATTTCTTCTTGACTTAAATACTGCTCTTCAAATTCTCTACAGTTAAAAAACACAGAGTAAAATACTCACTTTTATTTTGCGAGTTAATGAATGATTTGATATAGTATGAATGCAAAACGCTTAAAATTTGATAGATTTTAAGCGTTTTTGTTGCATTTTGATATACTCTTTCTGCGGACCGGACGGGAAATCTTATCGGTTTACAAACTTTACACACTCTTACTTTTCTTTACTGGTCTCAATACGTTAGTTAAAGCTATGCACTTTAGTGCAAGGCTTTAGCTTCTAAAAAATCTCTAAGCAATCGCTTTGATAAAAAAACAAAAAGACCCGGCGAAGCCACCATTTGGACTT
>MWYU01000112.1 GCA_002050375.1 Chitinophagales bacterium 62-2 | reverse complement strand
GGTCAATCATTATTATTTTCACATAAAGGACAAGCAGTGGGGACATATATGTGTGCGTATGTGTGCCCATCCGCCATTTAGTTGCAATATTATGCTTAACGGTCATGAATGGGTGGAAAATCATAAGCAAACGGCGGGTCTTGCTGTTACTAAAGAAAGCAATTGTTTTACCTCATATAACGATGGAGAAAAGTTATCTCGAATTGCAGACACTCTGAAGCATCAGGGGCAATTAGAGAAGGTTTGCCAACGGTGGATTTATGGTTGTTTATGGTTTGCCCTTGATTATGAAGCGCAAAAAAGAACGGGGTTTTCTTATAAGTTTTCTGTTTATCAGGCAGAGTACAGCCGCAATTTTTTGTTTAAAAGAGGGCGGCAGTTAGACAATGTCTATCAGCACATCATCAATTTAACAAGAGAAAGAATAGACATGCCCTATCTGAAAACATTACTGGGAAGAAAGACCCGTCCGTACATAACCAAACACCATTCTTCTGCGCCGGAGGTACAAGTTCAGACACCTGATTACAACTTAACGGTATTTAAAATACATGTTGGCAAACTGACCCTTAAGCTGTATGATAAAGGCGAACGTACCCTTCGGGCAGAAGTAGTAGTTCACAATACAAAAGAATTGGGGTGCAGAAGAAGTCTGGAATATTTTGAAGAGATGGTGCTTAAGCTTAATGAACTGATGGGCAACTTTGTAAACAATATTACTTATGCCCATGCAGCTATAATAGACGACGGCACAATAGATAATCTTAGCAAGCCAGTTGAAAGCGGAAAAACAAGGCTTGCGGGGATAACATTAACGAGCAAACGCAATGTAGCCTTAATGGAAAGTGTATTAGCACTGATGATATACCCTAAAGGCTTCCGTAGTTGCCAACTGATGGAAATGATGCACAAAAAGCGGTTTAGAGATTATACCATTAATAATGCCCGCTACGACCTGCGCAAGCTAAAAGGTAAAAAGTTTGTGCAGAAAATAAAAGGGAAGCAAAATTATCAGGCAACAAAGCAGGGTATACAAACCATAGCAGCAGCATTATGTGTATGGAAACAGGAACTCAAGCCACTTTTAGCGATAGTGAACCAAAGTAATATAGATGAACAAGCCAAACAACTGACTTTAATGGAAACACATTTTCTAAATGCAAAAAAGGAAATACACACCATATCAAACCTTTACGGAATAAAAATCGCAAGCTAAAAAAAGTGACAACTTGTTGTAAGGTTTTTTGAAGTTAGTGCCTAGGGTATAAGGACGAACGCAGCACACGAACGTACTACCGATTATTTATCCTATACCCTGTTTATCTTCTCATGTTGTTTCACTCTGTATACTGTAGGTATCATGTATATTGAAATTAATTCCTATTGAA
>MWYU01000090.1 GCA_002050375.1 Chitinophagales bacterium 62-2 | reverse complement strand
GGGATAGCCGCCTCCAGTTGTTTAGATCGGCTAATTGAAGTGTCAGCTCTGTTGATAGAAAGGCTTTCCCTGTCCTGCATAATCTTGCCAAAACGTTCTGAAAGCTGTTTAGCCGTATCTCCTGTAACCTGGCCGCTTACTATGTTGCCGGTAATGTTCATTATAACGTCTGCCTGCTCTTTGCCATAATCTTTTCGAAGCTGACTGAAATCCTGCACGCCAAGACAAGTTGCTACCTTATTGCTCCTTGCGGTGGCAATCAGGCTGTCCATGTTATTTAGGTAAATGGTAGGAAACTCATCAAATATAAGACTGCTCTTTTGCTTTCCTTTTTTGTTCACCAGCTTTACTAAACGGGTTACATACAAGGATAAAACAGCGCCATAAATTTGGATTTTTTGGGGGTTGTTGCCCATACAAACAATCTTAGGCTCGTTAGGATTATTAATGTCTAATTTGAAATCATTGCCAGATAAAACGTAGTATAGTTGAGGTGAAGACAGTCTTGCCATTGCGATCTTCGCTGCCGCAATCTGTCCTTCCAATTGTTCCATTACATCATTCAAATAGGCAGTTACAAAAGGATTAATTAGTACTTCAATTTCCTTTTCCGTACGCAAGGCGGTGAACAGGCTATCATAATCTACCTGCATTAATTCTATAACATGTGGCAGCGTACAAAATTCACCGTCTTTATATTTACGCAAATACCAGATAATAGCGGTCAAAAAGTTGATGGGTGATTCTACAAAAAAATCCCCTTGTTTTTTTATCCATTCCCTGTTTAATCCCATCAGAATGGTACGTGCAGATTCCGCTGCATCTGTTATATCGGTCATCGTTTCGTGGTCAAGCGGATTGCATCGATGACTGCGTGTCAGGTCGTCAAAATTGATAACATAAAACTCTGGTTCTACAGGGTATTTCATCTTGTATTGGAGCCATGTGTTATAAACGATTTTTGATAGGTCATCAAACTTAAAGTCGTACACAAACATGGTAAAACCTTTCTTTATGTGCTGTGTGATGACGTGACGGATTACAAAGTAAGATTTACCTGCTCCAGGAGAGCCAAGTACCATTAATCCTCTAAAAGGATTAATAATATTTATCCAGCTTTTCCGCGTTCTTCCTTTCAATTTATACTGTGCAGGAAGATTAATGGAATAATCATTTTTTAGTAACCTTTCTTCCTGCGGAAAGGTTTCATTTTCTTTGTTGAAAATGTCTTTGCTGTTTAACTTTCGCTGTATGACGCGGGATAGCAAAGTGCCGCCAGATAAGATGAGCATAAAACCAATGGAAGTTATACTTATATATAAGATTGCAGCGGTAGTTAGCATCATTTTAGGTAATAATGAGAGATAGCCGAGGAAGTAAATTAACAAGCCGGATATGAT
>MWYU01000043.1 GCA_002050375.1 Chitinophagales bacterium 62-2 | reverse complement strand
CTGTTGGCTATAACAAAAATGCGGGTGTTATTGTAGGAGATAAATTTTCAACCTTAAGAACCCGCATGAACCTTGAAGCAAAGGCCGCAAAATTTATGACTGTGGGTATAAATATGCAATTTGCTGATCGCGATGAAAGCCAGGTACCTGTAAGCTGGCAACAAATGATCAATGCATCACCCTATGGTGAAAAGTTCAAAGAAGATGGGGTTACTTTACGCGATAGCCCAAATGATGATGTGGGCAACAATACCAATCCTTTTCTCGATAACACCTACACTAATCGCTTACAAAAAACAAATTCTCTTTTTGCAACTATTTATGCAAAAGGTAATTTGCCTTTTGGCTTTTCTTACCAGACAAATTTTACACCCAATTTTGGTTTTTACCGGTATTTCAATGGCATTTCTGCAAAAGACTTTCGTTTTGCGGCACGTAAAGGTGTTGCTACAAGAATAGACTCAACAACATACAACTGGCAGGTAGATAATCTTTTAAAATGGAATGGAGACTTTGGTGACCATAGGATAGATGTTACCCTGTTGGCCAATGCAGAAAAATATCAGTCGTGGCGTAACCAAATGGATAACGAAGGGTTTGCCCCCAATGATAATTTAAGCTATCATAATATTGGTTCAGGAATAAAGCCGGTTATTAGCAGTGAAGACGAGGTAAGTACCGGCAATGCATATATGGCCCGTGTTAATTATTCGTATAAACAACGGTACATGTTTACTGGTTCTTTTCGCCGTGATGGCTATTCGGCTTTTGGCTTGCAAAATCCGAGTGCCGACTTTCCGGCAGCAGCACTGGGTTGGGTATTTTCAAAAGAAAACTTTATAGCTTCTAATTGGCTTAACTATGGTAAACTTCGTATATCGTATGGTATTAATGGTAACCGCGATATAGGAAGGTACCTGGCACTTGCAGATTTAAATACAGGCAAATACCAATTTGTAAAACCCGATGGTACTGTTTTATTGGTTTCACAGTTATATGTAAATCGTTTGCAAAACGAAAGCCTTAAATGGGAAAGAACAGGCTCTCTCAATATCGGGCTTGATTTTTCCGTTCTTAAAGATAGGATTGCAGGCTCGGTTGATGTATATAAAAAATCAACAAAAGACTTATTAATAAGTCGTGCATTGCCAGACGTTACAGGGTTTTCTAATGTACTAAGTAACCTTGGAGAAGTTCAAAACAGGGGTATAGAAATAAGCCTGAACAGTATTAATATTAATCACAAAAACTTTTCATGGAGAACTAATGTAAACTTTACATTAAACAGAAACAAGATTGCGCATTTGTATGGTCTTGTTGATGTAAAAGATTCCACCGGAAAAATTATTGGTCAGGTGGAACAGGATGATGTTGCCAACAGGTGGTTTATTGGCCATGATATTAATG
>MWYU01000019.1 GCA_002050375.1 Chitinophagales bacterium 62-2 | reverse complement strand
TTAACGCTACATTATTCAGGCTCGGGTCTTTGAAAAAATTGCTATAGGTAATGCTGCTGTTTACATTGCCCCATTTCTGCTTCAGCGACAAGTAAGCCTGTGCTCTATGACCCAATAATACTTCAGAAATTTTATTATAGATGGTAGTATCATAGTATCTGTTATGCCTTACATCTATACCATAGTTAATGGTAAAGAACTTATTGTTTACTTCACGATATGGAAAAATAGCGTACTCGATGGCTGGCCTTAAATACTGCCGGCTTTTATTATTAGAAAATGTATTATTGCTATAGCTGGCCTCGTAGCCCACACTCCAGTGATTACTGATACTTTTAATTAAATTATGGCTGAACAAATAGTTACTGTTGATTACAACATTTTTATATAGTATCCCGGCATCTTCATAATTATAAGTATAATTATTGTAGCCGCCATAACCGCTGAAGCTTACTTTCAACTTGTCTGTAGTGCGGTTAGCAGAAATATTACCATTTACCTGGGTGTTTTTATATACCTGGTCAGCATTGTAACTTCCATCGGTTCCTACATTAAATATCCAGTAGTTCCATTTGTCTTTACCCGGTTGTGTGGTTGCCGCTTTCTCCTGCGAGTCTTTTTGCTTCATATTAATGTCAATTAAATCAGCATAAGAAGAGTGAGAGATAAAAGGAAACAAGCCATGCTTAATTCTTTTTACAACTTCTATTCTTTTTTCAACATCTGTTGCATTGGGGCTTAAATCACTGGAAAGGGTATCTGAATAGTTTTTAAAAGTATTTTGCCCAAAAAAAATGTATTGTATGCTACTGCCACCATTACCGCTGCTAACAGAAGTAATTAATACATGAACGTCTGCAGCTACTCTATCTAATACAAAATCTACCAAAGTAATTTCTGTTCTGATAAAATTATTATCGCACGGCGTATTGTTGCAATCAAGAAAAACCTTTAGTTTTTGTGAGCTTACACTTTGGCTGTAAGAAGTTGTGACGAGGCTGATGAATATGATAAAGTAAATAATTCTCATTTAGTAGCGTGTGGATATTGATTATGCGTTTGTGATTCCATTTTAAATATTTAAACATTAACTGAAACTATATGCCCGGAAAATAAAAGATGTAAAAGAGCAACTGCTTCATCTTTTAATTGCTATACCTTCTTTTAATTCATCACCACGTCTAATAGCTTTTTAACGACTTTACGCCCGTCGAAATATTCTTCGGCAAGCGCACGGGCAAAGGCGCATTGCTTATCATAATCTTGAGCTACTTTTTCTATACACTTAATTGCACTATTTAGGTCTTTAAATCGCAGGTATCCTTCGTCGTGTGGTAGAAAAGCGCTCGGGCCGGTATCCTCAAGGACAACCGGCTTACCGCCTGAGAGGTAACAAATGGTCCGGTCAC